>VGXH01000036.1 GCA_016873405.1 bacterium | reverse complement strand
CCCCTCCGGCAGCACGCCCATCAGGATGGTCCGCGCGGCGGTGATCCGCCGCTTGGCGAGCAGGAACCGGAGCCAGCCGAACGGCAGCAGCCTGCCGCGCAGGGCTTGCGTGGCCTGGTTGAAGTCCGGGATGGTCAGCGAGAAGCCGACGGGCTTGCCGTCCATCTCCGCGACCAGCAGGAAATCGGCGTCGACCAGCGCCTTCATGTCCTTGGCCATGTAGGCGAACTCCCCGTCGCTCAGGGGAACGAAGCCCCAGTTCTCGTTCCAGCAGGCGTTGTACAGTTCGCGGACCAGCGACGCCTCGGCCAGGAAGTTCTTCATGTCGAACGGGCGGATCACCAGACCCGGGCGCTCCAGGACCTTGTCGACCAGTTCCTGCAGCTTGGGCGGCAACTGGCCGCCGGTGTCGATCCACCAGGCGTAGAGGTCCATCGCCCCGGCCAGCCCGAAGTCCGTGAAGTGCCGCTCGTAGTAGCGCGGGTTGTAGGGCATGCCGATCAGGGGGCGGTCGAAGCGTCCGTCCACCTGCAGGCCGTACCAGTCGTGGTTCGAGGTGAAGCAGCCCGGGCCGCGCATGGTGTCCATGCCGCGCTCGCGGATCCAGCCCGCCGCGGCGCCGAGCAGCGCGCCCGCCGCCTCGGCGTCGTCCAGCGCCTCGTAGAAGCCGAAGAAGCCGACCTGCTCGCGATGGTGGGCGTTGCTGGTCGCGTCGACGCAGGCGGCGATGCGGCCGACGTCGCGGCCGTCGCGCACGGCGAGCCACAACGCCGTCTCGGCGTGCTCGTGGAACGGGTTGTGCCGGCGGTCGAAGAACTTGCGCAGCTCGCCCAGCAGGGGAAAGACGACGTGCGGGTCGTCGCGGTAGACGGCGTACGGCAGCCGCAGGAACCGCTCGAGCAGCTTCCGGTCGCCGCCGACCGGAACGATCTTGACCGCCATGCGCCCTCCTTGGCCGCGCCGCGCCGCGGGGCGGCGTCAGCGGCCGGGGATGATGCCCAGTCCGCGGGCCACCTTCTCCATCTTGTCCATGGCCAGGTGGATCTCGTCCTCGGTGTGCGTGGCCATCAGGCTCAGGCGGATCAAGGCGTTGCCGGGTTCGACGGCCGGCGAGACGACCGGGTTGACGAAGACGCCCTCGTCGATCAGGCGGCGGCAAAGCGTGAACGCGGTCATGTCCTCGCCGACGATCGCCGGGATGATCGGCGTCTCGCTCGGTCCGGTGTCGAAGCCGGCGGCCTGCAGGCGCTCGCGCATGATGTCGTTGTTGCGCCACAGCGCCTCGTGGCGCCAGGTCTCCTCCAGCATCACGTCGACCGCCGCCGAGACCGAGGCCACCGAGCCCGGCGGCATGCTGGCCGAGAAGATGAGCGACCGCGCCTGGTGCTGGATGAAGTGGATCGTGTCCTCGTCCGCGGCGACGAAGCCGCCGACCGAGGCGAGCGACTTCGAGAACGTGCCCATGATCAGGTGGGTGCGGTCGGTCAGGCCGAAATGGTTGCAGGTGCCGCGGCCGCGGTCGCCGAGCACGCCGATGCCGTGCGCGTCGTCGACCATCACCACGGCGTCGTGCTTCTCGGCCAGGTCGACGATCTGGGGCAGGCGCGCGATGTCGCCCTCCATCGAGAAGACGCCGTCGACGACGATGAGCTTGTTGCGTTCGCGCTCGTTCTGCAGCACCAGCTCGAGGTTGTCCATGTCGTTGTGCTTGTACTTGCGCGCGTCCGCGAACGACAGCCGCGCCCCGTCGATGATGGAGGCATGGTCGGTGCGGTCGACGATGATGGTCTCGTTGCGCTGGACCAGCGAGCTGAGCACGCCCTGGTTGACCATGAATCCGGTCGAGAAGACCAGCGCCCGCGGCTTGCCGACCAGGGCGGCCAGCTTCTGCTCCAGCTCGAGGTGGATGTCCAGCGTGCCGTTGAGGAAGCGCGAGCCGGCGCAACCGGTGCCGTACTTGGCGATGGCCGCGCGCGCGGCCTCCTTGACCTTCGGGTGGTTGGTCAGCCCGAGGTAGTTGTTGGAGCCGAGCATGATGATTTCGCGGCCCTGGTAGCGGACGGTATTCTCCTGGGCGGACTCGATCACGCGGAAGTAGTTGTACAGGTCAGCGGCCATCAGCTGCCTGGCCACCTGGAACTTCCCGACCTTGTCGAGCAGGCCCATCGGAACCGCCTTCCTCGGGGCGCGCCGCCGGCGGCGCGGCCTCAGGCAAACAGAATCGAGCGAAGGTAAGGGGTTACCCCGCCGTCAGGACACGCGGAGGCTGAAAATAGCCGCCCGCAGGGCCCCCCACAACTAGAAAACGTCCGCCTCGAAGACGCGCAGGCGCGCGCCTTCGCGCCAGGCGTCGGGCGGCAGGCCGGCCTTTCGGCACAGGTGCGCCAGCGTCGTCGGCAGGTCCCAGCCCTGCTCGAACGCCACCTGCGGCAGGAACACGGCCTGCCGCCCCGACTTGCCCAGCAGGATGCCGTGCCGGCCGAGCACGATCGCCTCCGGACCGGCCACCTCGCGCAGCGGCGTCAGCGCCGAGATCTCGAGCGCGAGTTTTGATGATTCGTCCGGCGTGACCGGCGCGAAACGGGGGTCGTCGATCGCCGCGGCCCTCGCGTTGGCGGCCACCGCTTCGAGCAACGCCAGGCGCGGTTCGAGCGTGCCGATGCACCCGCGCAGGCGGCTTCCCGCGTGCAGCGTGACGAAGGCGCCCCGCCGTTCGCGCAGGCGCGGCGAACCGGCCAGGCCGCGCTCCCGCGCGATGGCCGCCGGATCGGGCGGCGGTTCGCCGCGCGCGGCGGCGGCCACCGCCGCGGCGGCCACCTCGCGAAGGCAGGCGCGCTCGGCGTCAGTCAGGGCGCAGGGTGCGGCCGGATCGTCCATGGTCCCTCTTCAGTCGGCTTCGGCGCCGCGCTCGGAGAGCAGCGCCGCCGCGTAGCTCACCGACAGCGCATAGTCGCCGTCGCGGTCCCCGCTGCGGGCGTAGCCCAGCAGCGCCGCCTCGTGCCCCGCGGGCGGTCCGCCGGCAAGCGCGAGCGCGGCCGCTTCGAGCCCGCACATCGTGATCTCCGTCCGCCTTCCGTAGGCCAGCAGCCCCTGGCCGTCGCCGGCCAGCACCTGCCTCAGCGCGCCGCGGTCGAGGTCCTCGATGGCGGCCGCGACGGCGGCAGGCTCGCGACCCTCGAACGGCGCGAAGCCGTAGGCGGCGCCGTAGTGCGTCAGGTCGGTCGAGACGAGCGCCAGCGTGGCCTCGTCGCGCTCGGCCGCCAGCGCGCGCGCCGCGGCCTCGCGCGCGGCGCCATCCAGGCGGGGCACGAGCACCGGCACGATGGCCGGGCAGGCGATGGGCCAGCGCCGCTGCACGAAGGGCAGTTGGATCTCCACCGCGTGTTCGTCGCGGTGGGCGCGGTCTTCGACCGTGTAGGCGCCCGTGGCGGCCAGGCGCGCGACTGCGCCGGTGTCGACCGGCACCTCGCCGAGCGGCGTCGCGAAGGCCGCGGCACCGCTGAGCGCCGGCAAAGCCAGGCGGACGCGATGGTTGGGGGCCAGGATGACCAGACGCCGCGGCGGCAGGTCGGGCAGCGCCGCGTACAGCCGGGCCGCCACCGCCCCGCTGTAGGGGTAGCCGGCGTGCGGGGCCAGGCCCAGCCAGGGCCGGCCCGCGGGCGCGGGTCCGGCGGCGCCCGCCCGGCGCGCCGCGGCGAGGAAGCCGTCGACCACCCGCGCCAGTTCCGCGGCGTCGCCCGGGTACCAGGTGCCGGCCAGCGCCGGGGAGCGGACGAGGCTCACGGCGGACTCCCGGGGCCGGCGACCGGGCGCGGCCGCGCCGGTCCCGCGAAAGCGGTTTGGAGATGCGCCCGCCGCCACTTTATCATACTGTGGCGCGGCAGTCGATGGACCGGAATCCCGAGGAGGGCCAAGTGAACATCAAGCAGAACAAACACGGCGACGTGATGGTGCTGGGGCTGTCCGGCAAGATCATGGGCGGACCGGACCACGAGCGCTTCCTCGGCGAGATCAAGACGCTGGTCGCCGACGGGCAGGTCGACGTGCTGCTGGACATGAGCAAGGTGACGTGGGTCAACTCCACGGGCCTGGGCATCCTCGTCTCCGGCTTCCACACGCTGAAGAAGAACGGCGGCCGCCTGAAGATCTGCAGCGTGAGCGATCGCATCGACAACATCCTCAACGTGACGCAGCTGAAGCTGGTCTTCGACACCTATGCCACCTGTGAGGAGGCGCTGGCCTCCTTCAACGAATAGCGCGCCGCGGCGCGGACGAGGACGCGGGGCCGGTCGGGTCGCCACCCGGCCGGTCTTTCGCCACCGGCCCGCCGCGACCCGCCCGGCCAGGGCCGGCTCCGCGCCGGCACGGGAGACGACCATGAGCACGCCGCTGACCCCCGAGACCGTGATGCAGACCCTGCGCGACGTGAAGGTGCCCGGCACGCGCGTCGACGTCGTGTCGATCAGCCTCATCGGCGAGATCACCGTGACCGGCGGACAGGTCACGGTGACCGTCGTGCGCACGAGCGAGAAGGAGGAGACCATCGCCCAGGTCCGGCAGGACGTGGCGAAGGCCGTCGCGGCGCTGCCCGGCGTGCTGGCGGTCGAGGTGCCCGTGGACGACCGCTCGGCGCCCAGGCAGGCGCCGCGCGGCGCGCATGGGCAGTCGCCGGACCCGTTCGCCGACCGCGCGAAGCTGCCGGGCGTGCGCAAGGTGATCGCCGTGGCCAGCGCCAAGGGCGGCGTCGGCAAGTCGTCGGTGGCGGTGAACCTGGCCCTCGCGCTGGCCGACGCCGGCCACAAGGTGGGGTTGCTGGACGCCGACGTCTACGGACCCAGCGTGCCGACGATGCTGGGCGTGCGCGAGCAGCCCGAGGTCACGCCGGACCGCAAGATCTTTCCCGTTCGCGCCTCCGGACTGCAGGTGATCAGCATGGGCCTGCTGCTGCCGCCCGACCAGCCGGTGATCTGGCGCGGGCCGCTGGTGTTCTCGGCCATTCGACAGTTCCTCAAGGACGTCCAGTGGCAGGACATCGACTTCCTGGTGGTCGACATGCCGCCCGGCACCGGCGATGCGCAGCTGACCCTCATCCAGCAGGTGCCGCTGTCGGGCGTGGTGATGGTGACCACGCCGCAGGAGGTGGCGCTGGCCGACGTGCGTCGCGGGATCCGCATGTTCCGCGAGACGAAGGTGCCGGTGCTGGGCGTGGTGGAGAACATGAGTTGCTTCGTGTGCCCGTCCTGCTCGGAGCGGCACGACATCTTCGGGCAGGGCGGCGGCGGGCGCGTGGCCTCGCAGTACGGGCTGCCGCTGCTGGGCGAGATCCCGCTGGATCCGGCCATCCGCACCGGCGGCGACGCGGGGCTGCCGGCGGCGCGCGTCAAGGGCAGCGCGGCGCAGGCGGCGTTCGCGAAGCTGGCCGCCACCGTGGCCGAGCTGGCCGTGGAGGTGGCGGGCTGAGGGTGGCGGGCTGAGGCGCGCGGCGCGCTGCTGCGTGTAGCCCGCTACTGCGTGTAGCCCAGATCGCGCAGCCGCTCGCGCACCGTGTCGTCCACGTTCTCCCAGGCGCCGCCGCCGCCGTCGCCGGCGGCGCCCACCCCGCTCGCGTGCCACGCGCGCGCGAGCGCGACCAGCTCCGCCAGCGCATCGGGCGCCGCGCCGGAGGCATCCGCGGTCTCGAGGGGATCGCGATCGAGGTCGAACAGCGCCAGCGGCCGCCCGTCGCGCGCGGCGATCAGCTTCCACCGTCCCCTGCGCAGCGCCACCAGGTCCGGACCGTAGGCGATGGCCTCGGCCAGGCGCAGCCGCTCCGGTGGCGGCGGCAAAGGCACGCCGCCGGTCGCGCGCGCGGCCGCCGGCGCCTGCGAGCGTCCCCGCAGCGCCGCCGCCAGCTCGGGCGCCGCGCCCGGCGGCAGCGGCGCCGGCGGCAGCGGCGGCAGCCCCAGCCACTCCAGCAGCGTCGGCGCCAGGTCCAGCAGGGAGACCGGATCGCTCACGCGAGCGCCGGCCGGCACGCCCGGGCCCCAGGCCAGCCAGGGCACGCGCAGCAGTTCCTCGAAGTGGCTCTGCCCGTGGCCGATTCCCCGCAGCCCGCGCGGGTCGTGATCCCACCGCGCCGCCCATTCGGCATGGTCGAGGAACTCCTCGCCGTGGTCCGAGAAGACGGTCGTCAGCGTGCGCTCGGCCAGGCCGCTCGCGCGCAGGCGATCGTGCAGGGCGCCCAGCGCGCGATCGACCTGCGCGATGGTCGCGTCGTAGACGGCCAGCTTCAGCGAGAGCGCGGCCCGCACCGCGGGCGCCCGCGGGTCGGGCGCGCGTCCGAGGTGGGGGACGCGCCCGCCCCCCCAGCGGGCCAGCTCGGCCAGGAGCGCGTCGTCGGGCGCCGGCGCGGGCAGGAAGGGCGCCAGGTCCGTCCACGGCGGCGTCGTCGGCTCGTGCGGGTCGTTCATCAGCACGAAGCAGAAGCAGGGACGGTCGGCATGGCGCTCCAGCCAGTCGGCCGCCATGTCCGCCAGGTCGCCGGCCGGCAGGTTGAAGTACGCGTGCTCGTCGAAGCTCTCGGCCAGGCCGAAGGCGAAGAACTGGTTCGCGTAGAACGCGGCCGTGCGGTAGCCCTGCGCGCGCAGGTGCGCCGCCAGGGTGACGACTCCCGGGCGCAGCCGGCCCGGCGCCTGGCGGTCCATGTCGCGCTCGGGGCCGCCGAGGAACCCGCCGTGGAGGCCCGGCATCAGCCTTTTCAGCGCGCCGGCGAACGAGGGCAGCGTCCACGGCGCGGGCGCCATGACCTCGCTGAACAGCGTGCCGCCGGCGGCCAGGGCGTCCAGCCGCGGCGAAGTCGGGCGCCTGCAGCCGCCGCAGCCGAGATGGTCCGCGCGCAACGTGTCGACGCCGACCGCCAGCAGGTGCGGCGCCCCGGCGCCGGTCTGCCGCTCGGTTCCCCGGCGCGCGCCGCCGGACAGCAGGCGCCGCAGGCGCCAGGCGCGGGATCGCCACCGGCGGCGCCGGTTCAGGCGGGCAAAGGGATCACGCACAGGACGACACCTCAAGAACGCCACGCGAATCACGACACGGGACACCGAACCCGCCGGGCGCCGCGGGGACGCCGGACCCCTGACCTCCGCCGGGGACGGGGCGCCGGCGATCCGGCGCCGGCCCGAACGCGTTCGACTATATAGCAGTCGGGGCGTCGGCGCACCCGGAAGCCCCGCCCCGCCGCGGCGAAAGCCGATGTCCATAATCCCCGATCGACCCTGCGCGCGGGCGATCCGGCTTGAAACGGCCATCGCCGGGCGTTATTGTCCCCATCCCCCTCGCGACCTGTTCGTCCGGGCATTCCCGTCCCGCACCCTCGAAAGGGAGAGTGGTCCGATGTCGAGTCTTCGCAGGAAATCGCCGCGGCCGTGGCCGTGTCTGCCGGCGGTGCTGCTGGCCGCCGCGTGGCTCGTCGCCGGCGCGGCCGCCGCGGCGCCCGCCGCGGTGGCGGACCACGTGGTCATCTCGCAGATCGTGACGGTCGCCAACACCTCGACCAGCCGCCCGCTCTGCAGCGAGTACGTGGCGCTCCACAACCCGACCGGCGCGGCGATCGACCTTGGCCACTACCACCTGACCGACGCCACGTTCAGCACGTCGAGCCAGTTCTACTGGAAGATCACGCAGCCGGACCCCTCGGCGACGACCGCCGGCGGCGGCGCCTTCGCGGACTTCCACGCGAAGTTCCCGGCCGGCTACGCGATCGCGGCCGGCGACACGATCGTGATCGCGATCGGCGGCAGCAACGCCTACCAGGCCGCGTACGGCCGCCTGCCCGACTTCGAATTGTACGAGGACGCCGCGACGCCCGACGCCGTGCCGGAACTGGTCGAGGTCTTCCCGGGCTCGGTCGGTGCCGGCGTGCTGGGCGGCGGCACGAACACGCCCACGCTGACCGACAACGTCGAGAGCCTGGTGCTCTACCGGTGGGACGGCGTCGGCGACCTGGTGCAGGATGTGGACTTCGCGCGCTGGGGCGCCGCGACGACGACCAACATCCTGTTCGACAAGACCGGCGTGACCGTCGGCGCCTCGACGTACCTGGCCGACACGCCGGTGGCCGGCCAGCAGACCATCTCGCCCACGATGCTGGCCTTCGGCAACTCCTATGCGCGCCTGTCGGCCGACGAGGGCACCGAGGTCACCACCGGCGGCAACGGCCTGACCGGGCACAACGAGACCAGCGAGAACTTCCCGGCCACCTGGCAGACGACGGCGCAGAACCCGCCGCTGGCGCCGGGCGCGTGGCATCCCGCGGCGCCGATCATCTCGGCGCACGCGCAGTCGCCCGCCACGCCGGTGATCGGTGAGGCGGTCACCGTCTCGGTGACCGTGCTGTCGCCGACGGCCGTGACCGGCGTCGCCTTCCGCTACACGGTCAACGGCGGTCCGCAGAGCGAAGTGGCCGGGACCGCCGCCGGGGACGTCTGGTCGGCCGTGATCCCGGCCCAGGCCGAGGGCGCGGTCGTGCGCTGGCACGCCGTGGCGACCAACGCCGCGGGCGCCGCCGGCACCTACCCGGACGCGGCCCCGCGTTTTGCGGCGACGTGGACCGTGATCGCGCCGCCGCCGCCGACCATCACCGCCTTCTCGGTCAATCCGGCGGCGCCCTACGCCGACCTGCCGGCCACGCTGTCGGTCACCGCGACCTCGATCAGCCCGCTGACCGGCGCGGTGTTCCAGTACCGCGTGAACGGCGGCGCCTTTGCGCAATTGCCGGGCGCGGCGCAGGGCGGCGGCGTCTACACGGCGACGGTGCCCGGCCAGGACGCCGCCGCGCTGGTGGAGTGGTACGTCGTGGTCAGCAACGCGGCGCTGCTGAGCGCCAGCAGCCCGGCGGGCGCTCCCGCCACCCTGCATTCCTGGACGGTGGGCGCGGCCCCTGACCCGAAGCTGCTCTTGACCGAGGTCTGCACGATCGGCTCCGACCAGGAGTTCATCGAGATCTGGAACCCGAGCCTGCAGACGGTCAACCTGGGCGACTACTACCTGTCGGACGCCGTCTACTCCCCGAACAACACGGGCTACTGGAACATGGGCGGCGCGGTGCGCAACTCCGACACCATCGGCGGCGGCGCCTTCACCGACTTCACGGCCCGGTTCCCCGACGGCTTCGTGATCGCCGCCGGCGACACCATCACGGTCTCGATCGCCGGCAGCACCAAGTTCACCAATTCCTTCGGCTTCGCGCCCGACATCGAGCTGTACGAGGACGACGCCTTCCCCGACGGCGTGCCCGACATGCGCTCGGTCTTCCCGACCGGCAGCAGCATCATCAGCGCCGAGTCGGTGCCCAGCCTGACCAACACGGGCGAGCCCGTGATCCTCTTCAAGTGGACCGAGGGCAGCGCCCTGGTCACCGACGTGGACGTGTTCGTCTACGGCGGCTCCGGCAGCCACCAGTTCGCCAAGACCGGCAAGACCGTGGCCGGCTCGACCTACCTGCCCGAGACGGCGGTGGCCAGCCAGCTGCCCCATGCGACGGCGGCCACCTTCGGCCAGTCCTACCAGCGCGTCGATCCCAACGAGGGTTCCCAGGTCCTGACCGGCAGCAACGGCGTCGGCGGCCGCGACGAGATGAGCGAGCCCTGGATCACGACCTGGACCCTGGCGGCGCCCGCGCCGGCGCAGCCCGGCAACGGAGCCGCCGCCGGCGACGGCTCCATCGCCATGGTCGTCCCGGCGCAGACGTTCATCCCGTCGCTGGGCGAGACGTTCCCG
>VGXH01000035.1 GCA_016873405.1 bacterium | reverse complement strand
GCCATCGCGGCCGTGCGGAACGCTTTCGGCAAGGATGAGGCCGAGATTTCCGTCAACGCCGACGGCGCGGTCGTGCTGCGCGTGTTCGCCCTGTCCTTCGGCGTCGGCAGCGCCGACCTGGGCAAGGGGCAGGAGAAGCTGGTGGGCCGCATCGCCGACGCGATCGCCCGGTTTCCGGGCGCGCCGGTGAAGGTGGAAGGACACACCGACGACAGCGGCGGGCGCGACGCCAATCTCAAGCTGTCGCAGAAGCGGGCGGCGACGGTGGCGCGTCTGCTCGAGAAGAAGCTGTCGCTCGCGGCCGACGCCATCGCCACAGCGGGTCACGGGCCCGACCGGCCCATCGCGCCGAACAGCACGAAGGCCGGCATGGCGCGCAACCGGCGCATCGACGTGGTGATCGGGGCGCAGCCTTAGTCAGGGACCAGGAAACCGGAGGGAAACGGGGATGAAGCAGGCATTCGCGATCGCTGCGGCCGTCGCCGGCTTGACTTGGGGAACGACGGCGACGGCGGCCGATCCGCTGGCGCCCGGCGCCTCGCGCCACGAGACGGAAGTCGGCGTGAACGTCCTGCAGAGTTCGTACAGCCGCAACTGGAACGGCGGCGACAAGGGCTCCATCAACTGGTCGCTCGGCGTCAACTCGCGCCACGAGAAGCAGGTGAGCGAGAAGTTCAATTGGCGCAACACGCTCAAGCTGGCCTACGGCCAGAACCACCAGCAGCAGCGCGACGCGCAGGGCGGCCTCTACTGGCAGCGCCCGGACAAGAGCACCGACGCGATCGAGTTCGAGTCGCTCGGAGCCATCGGCAACGCGCGCGGCTGGGAGCCCTACTTCGCGCTCGGGTTCTCGTCGCTGTTCCGCGACCTGAGCGACGGCGCCGGCCGCGGCCAGAACCTCAACCCGCTGACGTTCCGCGAGTCCGCCGGCATCTCGCGCCGCTTCATCAACGAGGAGAAGCGCTCGTTCACCGTGCGCGCCGGCCTGGCCCTGGTGCAGAGCAGCCGCAGCTTCTTCAGCGGGCCGGCCCCGTCGACGGCGACGATCTCGGAGACCGCCTACACCTCGGCGGTCGAACTGGTGGCGGAGTACCGGACGCCGCTGCTGGAGGGGCGCGTCGACTGGGAGTCGAAGCTGGTCGCCGACCGGCCGCTGACCTGGTCGGGCAAGTCGACGTTCGAGGACGGGTTCACCTCGACGACGGCGATGCCGGACGACATCGCGGACTACACCACCGCGTTGGATCTGGACTGGGAGAACAGCTTCTCGGCGAACATCACGAAGGTGATCTCGGTCAAGCTGATGACGCGCTGGGTCTACGACAAGTACGACAACTCGGTCAAGCCGGCGCTCCCCGGCGACGGCGTGCTCGTCAACGAGGCCGCCGTGCTGGGCGCCGTCCGCAAGGCCGGGCAGTTCAAGCAGGCGCTGGCGCTGGGGCTGGGCTACAAGTTCTAGCCCGGACTATTCACGAAGGTCCGGCTGCGGCTGGTCAATTGCCCTTCTGCGAAGGCGAAATCCGGTCTCGGCGAGGTCAACGTACCGCATCGGGTACGCCTCCCTCGCCGAGACCGGATTTCGCCTTCGCAGAAGGGCAATTTCCTCACCCTCGCTCGGACCTTCGTGAATAGTCCGGGCTAGCGGCCCGGGGCCGGCCCTCCGCTCAGCGGAAGGCCGGCAGCCCGGTGATCTCGGCACCCACGATCAGCGTATGGATGTCGTGGGTGCCTTCGTACGTGTAGACCGACTCCAGGTTGGCCATGTGCCGCCCCGGCGCGAACTCGTCGGTGATGCCGGCCGCGCCCAGGATGTCGCGCGCCTTGCGGGCGCAGTCCAGCGCCATCGCCACGTGCGCGCGCTTGGCCAGCGAGACCAGGGGCACCTCATCGACGCCCTGGTCCTTGAGGCGGCCCAGCCGGCTGCACAGCGCCTGCGCCTGCGTGATCCCCGTGAGCATCTCCACGAGCTTCTGCTGGACCAGCTGGAACGAGGCGATGGGCCGGTCGAACTGCTGCCGCTGCTGCGCGTAGCGGAGCGCGGTGTCATAGCAGTCCATGGCGGCGCCGACGGCGCCCCAGGCGATGCCGTAGCGGGCCTGATTGAGGCAGGACAGCGGCGCCTTGAGGCCGCGCGCGCCGGGCAGCCGCGCGCTGTCGGGCAGGCGCACCTCGTCGAAGACCAGCTCGCCGGTGTCGCTGGCGCGCAGGCTGTACTTGCCGTGGATCGGATTGGTCGCAAAGCCGGGCATGCCGCGCTCGACCAGGAAGCCGGACACGCCGTCGGGCGTGCGGGCCCAGACCACGGCCACGTCCGCCAGGTTGGCGTTGGTGATCCACAGCTTGCTGCCCCTGAGGATCCAGTCCCGGCCGTCGCGCTCGGCGCGCGTCTTCATGCCGCCGGGGTCCGAGCCGTGGTCGGCCTCCGTCAGCCCGAAGCAGCCGATGCGTCGCCCCGCGGCCAGGTCCGGCAGCCAGCGCTGCCGCTGCTCATCGGTGCCATAGGTGGCGATGGGCCACATCACCAGGCTGCCCTGCACCGAAGCGAAGCTGCGCAGGCCGCTGTCGCCGCGCTCCAATTCGCGGCAGATCAGTCCGTAGACCGTCGGGCTCAGGCCGGGGCAGCCGGGGCCCTTGACCGAGGAGCCGAGCAGGCCGAGGGCGCCCAGCTCGGGGATCAGGTCCAGCGGGAAGGTCCCCGCCCGGAAGTGCTCGCGCACCACCGGCACGAAGCGCTCGTCGACGAATCGGCGCACGACGTCGCGCACGCCGCGCTCCTCGTCGCTGAGGGTCTGGTCCAGGCGGTAGAAGTCGACGCCGGTATAGCTGCTCATCGGATCGCCTTTCTCGCCGCGCCGCGGCTAGTTCTTCAGGAACGTCGAGACGCGCTTGAACTCGGGCGTGCCCGCCACGCGCAGCATCTCGAACATGACCATCTGGGAGCCCATGACGTCGGCGCCGACGTCGCGCAGCCGCTGCAGGGCCAGCTCGCGGTCGGCCGGCCGGCAGGAACTGACCGCGTCCGCCGCCAGCGCCACCTGGAAGCCCTCGCGCAGCAGGTCGCACGCCGTCTGGTAGACGCAGACGTGCGTCTCGATCCCGCACAGCACGACCTGGTCGCGCCCGGTGGCCCGCAAGGCCGCCAGGAACCCCTCGCCGCCGGCGCAGCTGAAGGAATTCTTCTCGAACGCCGTGAAGGGCCGGCAGGCCTCGCGGATCTCGGACACCGTCACGCCCAGACCGCGCGGGTACTGCTCGGTCACCAGCACGGGGACGTCCAACTGGCGGCAGAAGCCGATCAGCCGCAGCGAGCGCTCCAGCACCTGATCCATGCCGTGGATCAAGGCGCGGAAGCGCTCCTGCAGGTCGATGACGACCAGCGCGGAACGCTCGAGGGACAGGCGGTCGGGCAGGCGCCTTGCGTTGTTCGTCACGGAATCCTCCCGGTGGCGATCGTCAGTTGCGGCGCGGCGCGGCGTATTCTCCGCAGGGCGTCACCGCCGTGGCGTAGGGCCCGTGCCAGCTCAGGTTGAAGAAGGCGTCGGCGTCGCGCGGCGCGCCGGGGCCCGCCAGGAACAGGCTCAGGTTGCGCGACTCGAAGAAGTAGTCGCGCGACCAGTTCGAGGTGCCGATCCACAACGCGTTCCCATCCACGGTCACGTACTTGGCGTGTTCGACGCGCGCGTAGGGGATGAAGCCCTCCGGATGCGCGGGGATGCTGGTCAGGCGCAGCTCCAGCCCGGGCACCGCGGCCAGGCTCTTGAGCCAGGGCACGGCGTGCTTCGTCGCGGCCCAGTCGGCCAGGATGACGCGCACCTCCGCCCCGCGCACCGCGGCCCGCCTGAGCGCGCGGTCGAGGTCGTCGAACAGCCGGCCCTCGCGGTCGGTCACGTGGTACGACAGCAGCTGCAGGTGCACCGAGTCGCGCGCGGCGTCGATCATCTCCACCAGCAGCGGCAGGTCCCAGGGCACGCCTGGCGGGAGGCCCGCCTGCGGGCTGGCGGCGAGCACCGCGCGCACGCGCTCGCCGCCGGGGCCGGCCAGCTCGGAGGCCGGCAGGCCGGCCAGGGCGGCCTGCGCGGGGGCGCCGGTCTGCGCCGCGGGCGCCTCCTGCGCGCCGCCGGCCAGCGCCCAGTCCAGCTCGAAGATGCGGCGCGCCTGCCCGGCCAGCTCGCGGTCGCGCACGAGGATCCCCAACTCGTGGATCTGGCCCAAGGCGCGCCAGTCGAAGTTCTGGCTGCCGAGGAACAGGCCGTCGTCGTCGACCAGGAAGTACTTGGCGTGCAGGATGCCGCCCCAGCCGCCCGAGAGGTCCAACCGGCGGCTGGCCGCGCCCGGCAGCGTGGCGGCCCAGGCCGGCACCTGCGCGTAGTTCTTCGCGAACTTCGCGTCGGCCAGCAGGCGGACGGCCACCCCGCGCCCGGCGGCCCGCGCCACCTCGTCCAGGACGGGCGCCAGCAGGTCGGGCGCGCCCGCGGGGCCCTCGGCGTCCTTGCCGTCGCCCTTGCGGCTGAAGTAGAAGCCGGCCAGGTCCAGGCGCCTGCCGGCGCCGGCCATCTCGCGGCGCCAGACCTCGGGCGCATCGGGGATGCCGGGCAGGTCCAGGGCGGTGTGCTGGGGCCAGCTCTCGACCAGGGTGTAGGTGCCGGGCGCGGGATCGGCGGCGCGCGCGGTCGATGGCGGCAGGGCGGCTGCGGCCAGCGCAGCGGCCGTCAGGAGGGCGGTGGTCAGGCGCATGGACGCTTCCTGGTGGAGGTGGAGAGTGCCGGCGGCCGGCTTCCGCGACACGGCCCACGATAGCCGCCGCGGTGCCCGGCGTCGAGTCCCGCACGTCGAGTCCCGCAGGCTTGCCGTCGCGGGCCGGATCTGCCACAATGGACGCCGCCTCGTGGGTGTGCGGCCGGCGGACGTCCGGTTGCCCGATGCCGAGGTGCCCGGTTTCCCCATGCGGCCGCCACCTCGGGAACTCCCGCGGGCCGGCCGGTGTTCCAAGCCGGATGCGGGTGATGGATCCCGCGCCAAGCCCCCGGGAGCGTCCCGTCTTGCCTCGCCCCGTCTTGCCTCGCCCCGTCACCGGCCTCCGCGCGTCTTCCTGGCTGCTGCTCGCGGCCTGGCTTGGCCTCTGGCCGGCGGTCGCGTCGCATCGGGCGGCCTCGCGCGAGCCGGCGGCCGCGACCGCACCGGCGCTCCAGGTGGCCGTCCACGGCTGCTGCTGCGCGGCCGGGGTGGCGGCGGCACCCGCGGCCGGCGAGTCCCGGCGCGGCGGCTGCGACGAGCCGCTCGGAGCCCCGGCTCGGGCGCCCTCCTGCCCGGACAGCGGTGCGGCGCGCTGCTCCCATTGCGTCGGCTGCGGGGCGGCGCCCCTCCTGACCTTCGCGGCCCCGGCCCCCGATCCCCAGCGCTCGGTGCTCGGGTCCCTGCCCGACGGCGACCTTGTCGCCGATTCCCGTGACCTCCGGCCCCCGGTGCCCCCTCCGCGGGGGGCAGGCGATTCCCAGTTCGCCTGAGCGGCGCGTCCGGGTGGACGCGCCCCACCCCAACGTGTGACCGGAGGATTCGACGATGGATGTCCGTAAGTACCTGTCCGTGTTCGGCGGGCTGCTGCTCGCCCTGATGCTCTCGACCGCCGTGGCCCTGGCCGATGATACCCCCGCCGCCGCCCCTGAGGCCGGCAAGGCCTGCGCCGCGACGTGCACCCATGCCGACGCCAAAGCCTGCGCGACGAAGTGCGGACACGGCGATGCCAAAGCCTGCGCGACGAAGTGCGGGCATGGCGATGCCAAAGCCTGCGCGACGAAGTGCGGGCACGGTGGCCACGGGTGCAAGGGCCACAAGATGATGATGCGGCACCATGGCGGCGGCAACGCCTGCGTCGGCATGTGCCTGGTGGGCGAGGGGCCGGCGTGCGCGAAGCACCGGGCCAAGGCTTGCCACAGTGACAAGGCCTGCGCCACCGGCGCCGCGTGCAAGGACAAGGCGGCTTGCTCGGACAAGTGCGTGTGCAAGGACAAGTCCGCGTGCAAGACGGCGTGTGACGAGGCATGCAAGAAGGCGTGCCAGGAATCCTGTAAGGACAAGGCGGCTTGCAAGGACAAGGCGGCTTGCAAGGACAAGGCGGCCTGCAAGGACAAGGCCGCTTGCAAGGACAAGGCGGCCTGTTCGGCCACCTGCGCCGGCGCCAGCGCCTGCACGCATGCCGGCAAGTAGCTGACGGCGCCGCCCGGCCGCCGGGCCGGGCGACGATCCGGGAGAAGAGGGCGCCCGCGGCGACTGCCGCGGGCGCTTTCGTGAAGCCCGGATGACGCGGCACCGCACCGGCCGGCGCCGCGATCCTCAGTCCCGGGCCTCGCCCAGCATGCCGCCCAGTTCCTTCATCCGGGCGGCCCAGTCCTCGGCGAACGTGATCACACCCTGCGCCAGGGACTCGGCGTCCAGGCCGGCCGTCTCGCAGACGTCCTCGGGCGAGCCGCCGGGGCGCCACCGGTCGTCCCAGTCGCTGGTCATGGCGTAGCGCTCGGCCAGCGGGTTGAAGGTCCAGTCGTACATGGTGCGGCGAGCGCGGTTGGTGATGTAGGTGCTGTTGAGGCGGTCGCCCGGCGAGAGCACGGCGTCGCGGTAGGCCTCGTCCTGCAGCGCGAAGAGCTGCGGGCTGGGCACCGCGACGAACTTCACGTTCACGCCGGCGGCGTCGATGGCCGGCAACGCGTCGATGAGGTTGGCCGTGCTCATCGTGCCCTGCACCATCACCACGCCCTGGCGCGGCAGGCCGGGCTTCCAGTCGCGCAGCACGTAGGCGCCGCGGGCGGCGTCGAAGTGGGAGCCCAGGCCCAGCTTCGCGCGGTCGGGGATGGTCACCGGCGGCCGGGTCAGGTGCAGCGCCACGATGGGCCGGCCGGTGCGCAGGGCCGCGGCCAGCAGCACCGGCACCTCGTTGTACTCCCAGGGGTGGATGTCGATGACGTGGCCGTCGGGGAACATCTGCGTGGCGGCGGGGCTGAAGATGCCGAAGTGGGTGCGGCTGTCCTCGCCGGTCTCCGGGCCGCTGTGGCCGGCCACCCAGATCACGGCGCCGACCTTCAATTCGCAGTCCTGCGCCAGCTGGCTGTACAGGCGCATGGGGCCGTACTTCAGGTAGCTGAACGCGGCGTAGGTGCTGCAGGCGGTGAAGAAGCCGTTGAACTCCTTCTCGGGGTCGCGCGACAGGTTCACCGAGGCGGCGCCGACCATGATGCCGGCGTTCGCGAACTCGGTGATGCCCTGGGGCATCAGCACGCCGTCGGGATTCGTCTCGCGGTGGTACCAGCCCAGGCCGGGCTTGCCGTCGAAGGACTCGGCGAAGCCGGCGATGCTCGTGGACCCGGCCAGGTCCGCGGAACAGGCCAGGAACAGCGGCCGGCCGTATTTCTCCTGGCAGTAGCCGTTGATCCAGCCGCCCCAGGCGGACAGGCCGGCGCGGTTGGGCTGCTTGTCGCCGGGCTTGGCCCAGATGGCCGCCGGGTAGGCGGCGGCATCCAGCAGCGCGGGATCCTGCAGCGGATTCCTGTCGTCCGGGAGGCGGAAGCCGGGGATCTCTTCCGGCACGCTGTCGCCGATCTCGATCAACCTGTCGGCCAGGTAGCGCACCAGATCCTCGTCGCGACGCAGCACGTCCAGCGCGGCGTTGAGGTTGGCGGCAAACTGCTCGCGCCTCGCTTCGGCGTCGATCGGCGCGGGTTCACCCTGGCCGAACCATCGTGTGCCGTAGCGCTCGCTGAAGTCCTGGCGACATTGCCAGAAGTTCCGGTCGTTCATCTTGTGCGGCGAGCCGTGCGCCGACGAATCGTACTTGTGATAGCCGCGGCCCTTGCGGGTGCGGCCGAAGATCATCCTGGGGCGCAGCGGCGTGCCGGGGCCGTGGGCGGCCGCCAGAAGCGCTCTCGTGACCTGCTCCCAGTCGCTGCCGTCAGGGGCCTCGTGCACATCCCAGCCATAGGGCGCGAACCAGTCCCGCGGAGTGCCGTGCACCATGGAGCTGTAGGCATTGGGGTCGATGCCGTAGTCGTTCCAGTCGAGGATCATGCACAGGTTGTCCAGGCCCAGGCCGTAGGCCGAGTTCTTGGCCTCGTGCCAGCAGCCGGCCGTGTGCCCGCCCTCGCCCTCGATGCCCCACACGCGCACGCCCTGCGCCCGCGCGCAGCGCAGCGCCAGCGCCTCGCCGACGGCGGCCGGAGCTCCGTGGCCGCTGGGGCCGGTGTTGAACTTCACGAAGAGGTTCTTGCCTTCCATCTCGGCGTGGCCGGGCAGGCCGCCGACGTCGCGGAAGCCAAGGAGGTCCTCCCAGGTGAGCATGCGCTCGCCGCCGCCCTTGACCAGGTACTTCGCATCGCCGGTCTTCGCGTACATCAGGCGCAGCGCCTCGTTGAACACCGCGAGCGTGCCGTAGACCAGCGGCACCGTGTGGCCGGCCACCAGGACGAAGCGGTCGCCGAACCGCTTGCCGGGGTCGCGGATGTCCCAGCGCATGGCGCCCGACAGCAGCAGGCTCAGGAAGTAGTGCGCCTTGGAGCGGCTGCCGCCGGGGTGGCCGCTCTGGCGGTAGTTCAGCATGAGGTCGATCTGCTGGTCGACGATGTCCTTGAGGATCTCCCAGCGGGCGAAGCTCGGCTTCTGGGCCTCGAACAGGCGCTCGGCAGCGGACACGGGGCGCTCCTTCGGCAAGGGCAGCGGCCCCGGCGGGGCCGGGGCCGAAGGGCGGTCGGCAGGGGCGAACATGGGCCACCGGGGGGCGCGATTCAAGCAGGAAGAAGAAGGCGGCCGGGGGCGGACTCAGCGTTCGAAATCGATCCGCCGCACGCGGCTCCAGGGCAGGTACTCGGGCTCCTCCGTGCCCGGCGCGAAGACCAGCAGGCCGCCATGGCCCTGGCCGGTGTCCTGGTCGCCGGACAGGGTCAGGCGGCGGCCGCCGTGCAGGACCACGTCGATCTTCTCGGGCCCTGCCGGGGCGATGGAGGCCACCAGCGCGAAGGGGATCTGGTAGCCGCACTGCTCCAGTTCGCCGTGCAAGAGATCCGTCGTCCAGGCCTCGTCCAGGTCGTAGACGACACGGCCGCGCAGAGCGCGGCCGTCACTCACGGTGACCGTGCCCTGCAGCGCGGCGGGGGCCGGGAAATCGTCGTAGCCCGGCGCCGTGGGAGGGACGGTGCGGACGTCGGCGCTCGTGAAGCGGTCCCAGGGCACCACGACCCGGCCCAGCTCCGGCACCAGGACGGCCACGCCGCGGTGGCCCTTGCCGACGTCGTTGCTGCCGCTCAGCTGCAGCACCCGGCCGTCGTCCAGCGTGACATCGGTGCCGCCGCGGCGGTTGCGGGCCAGGCGACGCACCTTGCCCACCGCGACGTCCTCCTGGTCGCTGTCGATGGTGTCCAGGCTGGTGCCTTCGGAAAGATCCCACTGCAGCGCGCCCGTGAGCGTGCCGCCGCGGTAGGACACCGTGCCGGTGAGGCGTTCGGCGTAGGACGGCGCAGCGGCCGGTGCGGCGCCGAAGCGGATGGCGCGGACCTCGTCCCAGTCCAGTTCGCGCGGCTCGGCGCCCGCGGCGTACAACACCAGATCGGCGTCCAGCTCGCGCGAAGGATTGCCGATGGGGACCTCGCGACCGTCGCGCAGGACCGCGACGGTGGGATCGTCGCCGTCGGGGTCCATCCTCAGGGCGGCCAGATCGCCGTAGCGGCAGACGAAGGCGCGGGAGAAATGCACGTTCTGGTCCTGGGTGTGCATGGCGTAGGCCAGGCGCCCGAGCAGCCCGCGCGAGGCGAACTCGCGGTCGCGGGG
>VGXH01000034.1 GCA_016873405.1 bacterium | reverse complement strand
CCGGTCAACTACGAGGACCTGATGACCTCGACCGAGGGCGAGTTCGGCGGCCTGGGCATCAGCATCCAGGTGCGCGACCATTACCCGACGGTGGTCTCGCCCATCGAGGGCACGCCGGCCTACTACATGGGCGTGCAGGGCGGCGACCAGATCATCGAGATCGAGGGCGAAAGCTGCCGCGACTTCTCCAGCCAGGACGCGGTCAAGCGCCTGCGCGGCAAGCCCGGCACGGCGGTCAACCTCACGATCCGGCGGCCCGGCACCGAGAAGCCGCTGCCGCTGACGATCACGCGCGACATCATCAAGCTCGAGAGCGTGCCCTACGCGTTCATGATCGACGACATCGGCTACATCGGCGTGCAGAACTTCGCGCGCACGACGGCCGACGAGGTGCGTTCCGCCCTGGACCAGCTCACGGCGCAGGGCGCGCGCGGCATGATCCTCGACCTGCGTTTCAATCCGGGCGGCCTGCTCGAGGCGGCGCAGCAGGTGAGCGAGCTGTTCCTGCCGAAGGACAAGCTGATCGTCTTCACCAAGGGCCGGCTGCGCTCGCAGAACCACTCCTTCTACTCGCAGGCGCGCGGCAAGGTCTACGACAAGGCGCCCATGATCGTCCTGATCAACGGCTCGTCGGCCTCGGCCAGCGAGATCGTCTCGGCGGCGATCCAGGATCACGACGCCGGCCTGGTGGTCGGGCAGCCGTCGTTCGGCAAGGGCTCGGTGCAGACGGTGTTCCGGCTGGACGAGGACGAGGCATTGAAGCTGACCACCGCCCGCTACTATACGCCGAGCGGCCGCTCGATCCACAAGGACCGCCCGCGGCACCCGGCGGTCGACGGCATGCCCGCGGGGGACGCCGGCGAGGACGAGGCGGAAGAGGATGCCGAACCGCTGGCGAGGAATCCCGCCGAGCGCGAGATCGATCGCCACCAGCTCGAGAAGTTCTACACGGACGCCGGGCGCGTCGTCTACGGCGGCGGCGGCATCCGGCCCGACATCGAGATCGAGCAGGACTTCCTGGGCGACTTCGAGGTGGCCGTGGAGCGCGACGGCGCGCTGTTCAGCTTCGCGGTCGACTACGCGTCGAAGCACCCGCAGATCCCCGCCGACTTCCAGGTCACGGACGAGGTATTCCGCGAGTTCGCGGCGTTCCTCAAGGGCCGCGAGAAGATCGGCGAGTACCTGGAGGTGTTCAAGCTGACCCTGGAAGACAAGCTGATCGCGGACAACGCGGAGTTCCTCAAGCGCGGCATCCGCCGCGAGGTCGCGCGCCGCCAGCACGGCCAGCAGGCGGCCTACCGCGTGGCCATCGAGGCCGACACGCAGCTGCACCACGCGCTGGATCTCTTCCGGAAGGCGAGGACTCTGCCGGAGCTCCTGGCGCTGGCCGCCGAGTGGAACAGGGCCGAACTGGCCAAGGCCGCCGCGGACGGCGGCCCCGTGCGGAACTGACGCGCGGCCGCCGGCCGCCTCGACGAGCGAGGCCCGCCCCGGCAGGGGCGGGCCTCGTCAGTCTGTCGACGCCCTCTGCCGCCGCGGCCGTCAGGCCCCGGCCGGCTCCAGGATGCCGGTGTGCTGGTCGAGCAGGGCCACCAGCTGCGTGAACTGCGGCTTGCTGATGCAGGCGTCGGCGCCCACGGCGCGGCACTTGGCTGCGATCTGATCGTTGATGAGGGAGCTGAACATGATCACCGGCAGGTGCCCCGTCTGCTGCGTCTGCTTGATCCAGCGACAGAGAGCCAGGCCGTCCATGGCCGGCATCTCGATGTCGCTGATCAGAGCCGCCACGTGGTCGCTGACGGGGCGGCCGGCGGCCTCGGCGGCCGCCGCGAGCCGCCTCAGCTCGTCTTGGCAATCGCGCCCGTTGGCGAACGCGCGCAGGTTGGTGTAGCCGCCCTTGCGCAGCTCGTCGGCGACGTGCTTGCGCAGGACCGGCGAGTCCTCGGCCAGCAGGATCGTCCGGCTGCCGCGCGCCTGCGCCAGTTCGTCGTCGGCGATCGCCGTCACCGCGCTCCGGAACTGCCCGCGGGGCAGGATCTCGGTGACGAAAAGCGAGCCGGTGAACCGGCTGTCGGCGGAGCTCAGGTACGGGCTCAGGGGGTTGATGGCCTCCCACGAGACGCGATGGATGCGGTCGACGCCGTCGACCAGGAAGGCCGTCATCAGCTGGTTGAACTCCATCACGAGCACCAGCTTGGCCGCGTTGCCCTCGCCGGCCCGGGGCTTGCCTGCGTCGGCTTGACCATCGTCGGGGCCCGCATCACCCGCATCGCCCGCGGCCATCTCCCGGCGGAGATCCACCATCGTCAGGCAGTGGTCCCGGAACCGCAGCGTCCCGATCACCGAAGGGTGGGCCAGGTGGATCCGCGTCACCCGCCTGGAATCGTACTGCTCGATGGCCTGGATCTTCAGCACGTTCACGCCGAACGACTGGCCGCCAAGGACGAACTCGAGGATCTCGACCTCGTTCGTGCCGGATTCGAGCAGGATGTTGCCTTTGGCCATGGTCACTCCTCTGCTGGCGGATGCCGTTGCGGCCCGGCGGGCCCCTGCGTCCGTCGCTTCCGTTTCAGCCCACCAGGTTCAGCCGGTGCATGACGTCCTCGAGCAGGAAACCCTCTTCGCCGGGCAGGTTGAGGAACTTGAAGCCGACCTTGTAGAAGGACGGATTCCGGTCCTGGTTGCACCATACGGCGCGGGCCTCGACCGAGACGTCGGTCCGGTGCTGGATCATCACCGGCAGGGTGATCCGGACCTGGAACTGCCGGCCCGGCGTGATCTCGCCGTTGGTGACCAGCATCATGCCGTCGGCGGTAATGTCCACGACGCGGCCCAGCACCCGGCCGGACTCCTCGTCGATGACCTTCACGTTGTGCGGGGTGTTCTTCCGCGGGCGATGCCTGTTCTCTGCCATGCGGACTCCGTCCTTTCGGTTGACCTCGACCCCATTGGTTTCGGCGGGCCGCCGCCGGACTTGAGGTCCCGAAACGGCCGTCATGCCGCCGGTTGCCGACCGTCCGGCGGGCGCCTATGATGCCGCCGTCGCCGGCCGGGGCCGCGGGGGTCCCGCGGGGGGGCGGGGGGGGCATGGGCGGCAAGCTGGAATTCTCGATCGACTCGGAGGTCGGCCGGCTCGAGGCCGTGGTCGTGCATCGCCCGGGCCTCGAAATGGCCAACATGACGCCGGACGCGGTCGAGAAGGCGCTGTACAGCGACATCCTCAACCTGGCCGTGGCCGGCCAGGAATACGACGAGTTCCTGGGCGTCCTGCGCCGCCGGGCCCGGGTCCTGGAGGTGGGGGACCTGCTGGCCGACATCATGGCCGATGAGGTCGTCCGCGAGCCCCTGGTGCGGCGGCTGTGCGCGGCCGAGGGCGCCGGCCCGGTCGCCGACGACCTGCTCGGGATGGCGCCGGCCGAGACGGCCCGACTGCTGGTCGAGGGCGTGCCGCTGCGCAAGGACAACCTGTCGCGCTTCCTCAGCCGCGAGCGCTACTCGCTGCCCCCTCTCCACAACTTCTTCTTCACCAGGGACAGCGGGATGGTCGTCGGGCGCGAGGCGCTGGTGGGCTGCATGGCCAGCCCCGTCCGGGGGCGCGAGGCGCGGCTGATGGAAGCGTTCTTCCGGCACCACCCGGCGTTCGCGGCCAGGACCGTGAACCTCCGACGCTACGGCGTGGATCTGGGTGGCGTGGCGATCGAAGGCGGCGACCTGCTGGTGGCGGCGCCCGGTGTGCTGGTGGTCGGGATGGGAGCGCGCACGACGCGCCAGGCCATCGACCTGCTGATCGAGCATTTCCGCCGCGGCGGCGCCCGTCAGCACATCCTCGTGCAGGAACTGCCGCTGACGCCCGAGTCGTTCATCCACCTCGACATGGTCTTCACGCTTCTGGACCGCGACGCCTGCCTGGCTTTCGAACCCGTGATCATGCAGCGCCACCACTACGACACGGTCCATGTCCACATCGAGGGCGGCCGCGTGGTCTCGATCCGCCAGGAGGACAACCTGCCGACGGCCCTGGCCGGGCTGGGCCTCGAGCTGGAGGTGCTGGCCTGCGGCGGCCGCGGCGACGAATGGGTGCAGGAGCGCGAGCAGTGGCACAGCGGCGCCAACTTCTTCGCCCTGGGTCCAGGCCAGGTCATGGGCTACGGACGCAACGAGGCGACGATCGCCGAGCTGGCGCGTGCGGGCTTCGCCGTCGTCCCGGCCGCGGCGGTGGCGTCCGGCGAGGTGGACCTGGACCAGGCCGGCCGCTGCGTGGTGACGATCGGGGGCTCGGGGCTGGCGCGGGGCGGCGGCGGTTGCCGTTGCCTCACGATGCCGGTGCGCCGGGCTCCCCTGTGAGCCCGGCGGCCGCGCGCACCTGCTGCCGCCGGCCCAGGTAGAGAGCCAGCCAGGTCCACAGGACGGCCAGCGGCGCCGCGACGAGCGCCAGCGGCGCGAGCCCGAGCCCGGCCACCCCCAGCGCCTTGACCGTCCCGGCCCCGATCAGGTCGCCGCCCCGGTAGACGAAGGTGTCGATGAAGCTCTTCGCCCGGTAGCGCACGTCGTCGTCGACCGTCGTGAACAGCGTCTCGCGCGCCGGCCGCGCCAGGGCGTAGTTCGCGGCGCGGCGCGCCACCTGGAAGACCACCAGCGTCACGAGGCCCGGCGCGGCCGCCAGCGCCGCGAAGCCGATCGCCGTGCCCGCCGGCATCAGCGCCAGGACGCGCCCGGTCCCCAGTCCCTTCAGCAGGCGGCCGGTCAGCAGCAGTTCGCAGGTCAGGGTCAGCAGGTTCGTCCACAGGTCGATGCGCGCGAACAGGGCCGCCTTGCCCTCGCGCGTCAGCGCCTGCGCGTCGACGATGTGCGCCTGCTGGAAATAGAGGAAGGTCGAAGTCAGCGAGTAGAGGAACAGGTACGCCGCCACCGCCAGCAGGTAGGGCGAGGTGAACGTGAGCGTCAGGCCCGCCAGCAGGCCGCGTCCGCGCCCGGCGACGTCCGTCGCGGGCGGGTCGCCCTCGCGGAAGCCCGCGGCGTCGAAACGGCGCGCCAGCCGGCCCACGGTCCTGACCCCCGCCTCCAAGAGCACCGCCGAGATGACCATCAGCCAGCCGTGTCCGATGCGGTCGATCAGCGCCGCCGTCAGGCCGCTGCCCAGGATGGCGCCCGCGGTGCCGCCGATCGCCACCAGGCCGAACAGCCGGCGGCTGCGCCGGTAGCCGAAGCCGTCGGCCATGAACGACCAGAACAGCGAGACGGCCAGCATGTTGAAAACGCTGAGCCAGACGTAGAACACGCGCCCCAGCGCCACGACCTGCTCCGGGTCGCAGAGGCGCCAGGCCAACTGGAAGCCCAGAAGGTTGAGGGCGAAGAAGCGATAGACAAGCGGGAGGAAGACCTCCCGCCGGTGGCGCCGCACCAGCCAGCCGACGGCGGGCACCAGCAGGACGGTGCCGGCCAGCGTGCCCATGTACATCGCCGGCAGGTTCTCGATGCCGGCGGCCAGCCCCATCTCCTCGCGCAGCGGACGCAGCACGTAGTAGGCGCTGAGCACGAGGTAGAACAGGAGGGCGGATTCCAGCGCCGGCGCCAGTTCGCCGGGCCGCAGGTCGAACGTCTTGAGCAGGCGGTGGCGCAGCCGTTCCATGTCACCGGTCCGTGGGTGCGGGCTGGGGCGGCGCGCGGTCGCGCGCCTTACCTACGTCGCGCCCGCCGGTTCGGTTGCCGCGTCGCGGGCGCGCAAACGGTCGGCGCCGGCGGCCAGGGCGGCGGCCAGGGCTTCCCGACGCAGCGGCTTGGGCAGGTAGTCGTCCATCCCCGCCTCGAGACAGCGCTTGCGGTCGCCCTCCAGAGCGTTGGCCGTCATCGCGACGACCACGACGCGCCCGCCGCCCTCGAGTCGTCGCAATCGGCGCGTCGCCTCGTAACCATCCATCATCGGCATCATGCAGTCCATCAGGATGATGTCGTGGCGGCCGCGCTTGAAGGCGGCCAGGGCTTCGCGGCCATCGACGGCCACGTCCGCGGACAGACCCAGGCGGCCGAGAAGGCCCAGGGCCACCTTGCGGTTGATGAGGTTGTCGTCGACCAGGAGGATCTTCGCTTCCGCCAGGTCGAGCAGGTCCGCCACCGTCGCCGCGACGTCGGCGGCAAAGCCGGCGACGTCCCCGGCCTTGCCGACCGGGGCCAGCCGGTCGACGAGCTGCCCGAACCGCACCGGCACCGTCAGCGCCCCGACGCCCGGAGGCAGGGCCGCCCATTCCCGCGCGGGCACGCAGGCCAGGATCAGGTCGTCGGGCATCGTCGTCCGGCCGGCCGCCGCGGCGGGGTCGTCCGTCACGACGATCCGCCGGCGACCGACGGCAGGCGGTGCGCAGGCCGCGCCGTCCCCGGCGCGGCACCGCAGGCCCAGGGTCGACAGGTGGGCCGCGATCGCGGCGGCCGTGGCCGCGTTTGCCACCTCGATCGCCGCTTCGGCGTCCCGCCAGATCGCGCGCGCCCGGTCTGCGGCGACGGACCGCGGCGACGTCGCGCCGCCGGCGGCGGCGCGCAGCGGGATCCGGAACCGGAACGTCGAGCCTTCGCCGGGCCGGCTGGTGACGCCGATGCTGCCGCCCATCATCTCGACCAGGCGCCGCGAGATGGCCAGGCCCAGGCCCGTGCCGCCGTAGACGCGGGTCGTGGACGTGTCCACCTGCGTGAAGGCCTCGAACAGCGTATCGAGCCGATCCTGCCGGATGCCGATGCCCGTGTCGGCAACCGCGACCTGAAGGTCGGGCTCCGCCTCGCCGACGTCGACCCCCATGCGAATCACGACTTCCCCGGCGGCCGTGAACTTGAGCGCGTTCCCGACCAGGTTGATCAGGACTTGACGCAGCCGCGTCGGGTCGCCGCGGATCAGCGCGGGCACGTCGGGGTCGATGACTGCCGCCAGGGTCAGGTTCTTCTCCTGGGCCTTGACGGCGAGCAGCTCGAGCACCGAATCGGCCAGCTCGCGGGGGTCGCAATCGATCTCCTCGAGGTCGACGCGGCCGGCCTCGATCTTCGACACGTCCAGGATGTCGTTGAGCAGCAGCAGCAGGTTCTCCGCCGATGTCTGGATGACCTGGGCGTATTCCTGCTGCCGCGCGTCCAGGCCGGTCTCGAGCAGGAGCGCCGCCATGCCGATGACGCCGTTCATCGGGGTGCGGATCTCGTGGCTCATCGTTGCCAGGAACGCGCTCTTCGCGGTGCTGGCGGCTTCCGCCGCCACCGCCATCTCGTTGGCGCGCGTCGCCGCCCGCTCGAGATCCAGCGCTGCGTCCTCGGCTTCCTCCTTGGCCAGTCGCAGCGCTTCGCGGTCGTGGGCCGCCTCGGTCACGTCGCGGCAGATGCCCTGCCAGCCGGACCAATGGCCCTGTCGGTCGCGCAGGGGACCCGCGGTCAACGCCAGGCAGGCCTCGCGGCCATCGGGCTGGGCGCACCAGGTCTGGTATTCCACGTGTGCGCCCGGGGGTGCCGGCGGCGTCGCCAGCAGTCCATCCAGCTCGAGTGCCCCCTCAGGCGGCAGGAAGCTCGACACCGGGAAGCCCAGGCACTGCGCGGGGGACCGGCCCGTGTAGGTCGCGACCGCGCCCGTGACGAACGTGTACCTGCCCTGGCGATCGGCCTCCCAGAGCCAGTCGCCGGTCAGCCGGGCCAGGTTCTCGAAGCGCTCGCGCTCGGCCGCCAGCCGCCGGCGGGTGGCCACCTCTTCGGCCTCGATCGCGCGCACCGCGCGCAGGACGCGACCGGCCAGCAGCGCGAACAGCAGCGTCAGGCAGGCCGCGACGGCGCCCGGCGCCGCGGCAGACCAGTCCGAGCGCGCGGGGAGCAGGCGGCGCGCGGCTTCGGTCGCGGACGCGTCAAGAGCGCCGCCCTGCAGGAACAGGAACGCGACCAGGAGCATGCCGGCGAGGATTCCGGCGCCTGCGAGCAGGCGCACCAGCGTCTCGGCGGCCAGAACGGGCGAGTTCGAGCGAGCCAATGCGTCACCCCGGGGATCAGGAAGCGGCCGGCTCCGGGCCGGGCCGACCGCGCAGGTCCTATCGGCAACGTGCGGATTCGCTTGAGCGGTTGCTGTCGATGCCCCGGCGTCGGCGGGGTTGACAGCGGCCGTGAATGCCACTAGAAGTGTCCGCGATGGCCGCCCACCCCCCCCGCAAGGAGACCTCCATGACCCCGGCGCTCAAGCGCATCCACCACGTCGAGTTCGCGGTCGGCAACGCCAAGCAGGCCGCCTACTTCTACCGGCACGCCTTCGGGTTCGACCAGATCGCCTACAGCGGGCCGGAGACGGGCTGCCGCGAGCGCGCGTCGTACGTCCTGCGCCAGGCGGACATCTTCCTGGTCCTGACCACGCCGCTGCGGCACGACGATCCGCTGTCGGTCTGGCTGCTCCTGCACGGCGACGGGGTCTGCGACATCGCCTTCGAGGTGGACGACGCGGCGGGCGCCTTCGCTCTGGCGACCGCCGCCGGCGCCGCCGCGCTGCGGGCGCCGGCCACGCGGGGCGACGCGCTGGGCGAGGTCACCACGGCCGCCATCCGCACCTACGGCGAGGTGGCGCACACCTTCGTGCAGCGCCGCGGGTATCGCGGCTTCCTGCCCGGCTTCGAGAAGCGGGAGATCAAGGGCAGGCCGACGGGACTGACCTGCATCGACCATGTCGTCGGCAACGTCGAGGACCGCCAGATGGATCGCTGGGTGCAATGGTACGACCGGACGCTCGGGCTCGGCCGTTTCGTTTCCTACGACGACAAGGACATCTCCACCGAGTTCTCCGCCCTGCGCAGCACCGTCGTGGCGTCGGCCGACCGCGCCATCAAGTTCCCGCTCAACGAGCCGGCCGACGGCCGCAAGAAGAGCCAGATCCAGGAGTACATCGACGCCAACCTGGCGGCCGGCGTGCAGCACCTGGCGCTGAAGACCGACGACATCCTGGCCACGATCGCCGCCCTGCGCGCCAACGGCGTCGACTTCCTGCCAGTGCCGGTCGGCTACTATGAACGCGTCTGGGATCGCGTCGGCGAGGTGAAGGAGGATCGCGAGCGGATCAAGGATCTGCGCATCCTCGTCGATCGCGACGATACCGGTTACCTGCTGCAGTTGTTCACGCGACCGTTGCAGGATCGTCCGACCTTCTTCATCGAGATCATCCAGCGTTGCGGGAGCGAGAGCTTCGGCAAGGGCAACTTCAAGGCGCTCTTCGAGACGATCGAGCAGGAACAGGCCCTGCGCGGCAATCTCTAGCTCCGGCCCGCGGCGACCACGCCCGGCGCGGAAGGATCAACGATGCCCGTCTACCACAAGCTGGGCCGCCTGCCGGCCAAGCGGCACGTCGCCTTCCGCAAGGACGACGGGTCGCTCTACTACGAGCACCTGATGGGGAACCTGGGCTTCACCGGCCTGCAGTCGCTGCTCTACACGCTGCGGAGGCCGACCACGGTCAAGGCGATCGAGCCGGCTTGGGTGACTCCGCGCGAGGCCGAGCCCGACAGCAGCCTGCGCCTGCGGCACCTGCGCTCGCACCGGCTGCCGCCGGCGGGCGGCAGCGCGGTGCGGGACCGCCGGCTGCTCCTGTTCAACGACGACGTCTCGCTGTCGTTGACGCGACCGACGGCGGCCGACCCGTTCTTCTACCGCAACGCCCGCGCCGACGAGGTCGTCTACGTCGCCCGCGGCGGCGGCCGGCTCGAATCCCAGTTCGGCAGCCTTCCTTACCGCGAGGGTGACTACCTCGTGGTCCCGCGGGCGATCATCCATCGCCTGGTGCCGGACCCGGGCGAACAGATCCACCTGGTGATCGAGAGCCGCGGCGACATCCGCACGCCGAAGCGCTATCGC
>VGXH01000033.1 GCA_016873405.1 bacterium | reverse complement strand
TGGGCCGGGGCACGACCGCCGACGACGTGCCTCGCGCGGCCGCGGCCGTCGCGCTGGCGGTCGCGCGCGCGCGCAGCGTCGGCTGACGCCTCAGCGCGGGCGCTGGTCGGGACCGATCAGCGCGATGGCGGACAGCTGGCGCTGCAGGGTCGGACACCGGTTCTCGTCCGACAGCACCTCGGCGAGCGTCGTCGCGGCGAACGCGTGCTCGACCATGCCGAGGGCGTTGTCCAGGCGCCGATGCAGCGGACATAGTTCCGAACTGTGGCTCTCCAGGTCCAGGGGGCAGGATTCGATGCGCCTGAGCGGGCTGACCGCGTTGAGGATGTCCAGCATGCGCCAGTCCTCGGGGCGCCCCACCAGGACGAAGCCCCCTTTCAGCCCCCGCGTCGACTGCACAACGCCCGCGCGCACCAGCGCCTGCAGCACCTTGGACAGGTAGCTCGGCGGCACGCGCATCGTGTCGGCGATCTGTCGCGTCGTCAGGCAACGGCCGTCGCCCGAGGCCAGCGCCAGGACGGCGCGCATGGCGTATTCGATGGTCAGCGAGAACAAGGACGGACTCCCGCGGCGTCGGCGCCCGTAGTTGGAGTGCGGATATCAGACATCCACATCCAATTAAACGCCATCGCCGCCGCGTGTCAAACGCGGATCCTCAACGGCCGAACGCGATCCCGGCCCGCACCACGAGGTAGTCCCAGTTGTAGTCGCGGTCGCGGCCGTCGCTCGAGAAGTTGGCGGTCGAGAACCGGTTCCAGGTGTATTCGCCGGCCAGCTCGAGATTGCCCAGCCGCAGCCCGACGCCCAGGCTGAGGCCGGGCGTGTTGACCGTCGATTCGAAGTACCCGCTGCCCTGCACCTCGTCCCGGTAACGGTTGCGCAGCAGCCCCAGGCCCCCGGTCAGGAACGGGCGCGAGGCGCCGCCGGGCTCGCCCAGGAACGCCTGGAGGTCCAGGCCGTACCGGATCACCGAGGTCTCCAGACGATAGCCCAGCAGCCCGTCCGGCCCGAAGTCGCCCACGCCGTCGGCGGCGCCGAAGGCCGCGTAATGGATGGCCGGGGCCACGGAGAAGTCGCGGCCGACGAACTGGCGCAGCCGCGCGCCGAGCTGCCAGCCGGCACCGGCGTCGAAGCCGGTGTCGGTGTCGAAGAAGTCCTCGTCCTGGTCGCCGGCCGGCTGGACCAGGCCCCCTTCCAGAACGAGTTCATACGACGAGGGCGCGCGATGGTGCCGCGGTCCCCTGGATTCGAGCACGACCCGCGCAAGGGCCGACTCGGCGGCCACGAGGATCACCAGCGCCACCAGCGTCGCGACGGTTGCGGTTCCGTTCCCCGGGTTTCGCATGATCTTCCGCTCCTGAGGTGACGGCACCCCGTGAAGGGGAGCCTGGGTCCGGCACGGCGGCCGGGACCTGCAGGGACGATGCCGGGCGGCCCGGATTGCCGGCGGCAACCGCGTCGCTGGCAACTTGTTGCCGGCCAATCGACTGGGCGGGTCGCCGGCGGCCCGCCCGAGCCGGGCCGCGCGATGTCGGCCGCTCCCGGTGTCCCCGGACGGAAACGGCGCGTTCCGGAAGTGGACAGCTGACCGCCGGGCGCTTCAGGCGCCCGGACGCGTCCGTTCGAGCTGGTCCTCGACGGCCGCCAGCAGAACGGCCGCCTCGAACGGCTTGGTGATGTACTTCGCGACGCCTCCTTCGCGGGCGCGGCGGTAGTCCTCCTCGCCGGTGCGCGCGGTCAGGTAGATCACCGGGATGTGGCTCGTGGCTCCGATGTGCCTGAGGCGCTCGACCACGACGTGCCCGTTGCCGGCGGGCATGCCGATGTCCATGATGATCAGGTCGGGCCTGTGCTCGATCGCGCACTTGGTGGCCCCGAGGCCGTCCATCGCCGATACGACCTGATAGCCCGCCGCCGAAAGGCGCAGGATCAGGCTCCCTACGATATCGGGTTCGTCGTCGACGACCAGGATCCTGCCCTTGTTCATCGCCAGGCTCCTTCCTTCCGGGGGACCGCTTCCGGTTCCACGATGTTCCAGTCCGTGGTCGCCGCGATCGGGCCGGGGGTCCCGTCATGGTCGACCGTCGTCACCGTCCAGACCACTTCGGCCCGTTCGGCCGGCGGGCTGCCGGCGGCCCGCGCGACGCCCAGCCAGGCGGCCGGGCCGGGGTCCGAATCGCGCATGAGCACGGCCAGCACGGGGCGGCCCGAGTGGTCGAGTTCGGCCATGGGCGGCTCCGGCGCCGTGGTCGCGCGGGCCACCGCGGCCGGGAGCCAGTCCGGCAAGGGGCCGCCGTCCGCGGCCGCGACCAGCGCCAGCCGCCACGGTTCCCAGCGGCGCGGAAGCTGGCGGAGCGCGTCGACGCAGAACGCGCGGAGGTGCCCGGCCTCGGTGTAGGCCGGCAGCGAGAAGCCGAAGATGGATCCCAGACCGGGCGTGCTCAGCAGATCCAGGCGGCTGTCATGAAGCTCCAGCAGGCGCGAGACGATGGCCAGCCCCAGTCCCAGGCCCTGTTCGCCGGGACCGTCGCGGCGGTCGACCTGGGCGTACTTGCGCAGGATCCGCGCGCGGTGCTGCAGCGCGATGCCGGGACCGCGGTCGGCGACCTCGAGCACGACGCGGTCGGCCACGCCGCGCACGCGCAGGCGGACCGGCGCGCCCGGCGGCGAGAACCGCTGCGCGTTGTCCAGCAGGTGAGCCAGGATGCCCGCCACGAGGTCGGGATCGGCCAGGACCCAGGTGGCGGCGCCGGCCGGGGGACCGGCGAACTCGAGCCGCTGCCCCGCCGCGCGGCAGCGCGGCGCCACCCGGGCGGCCGCCTCCCGCAGCGCCTGCGCCAGATCGAGCCGGCTGCGCCGCAGGCGCAGGCTCCCGGATTCGAGGTTGGACAGGTCGACCAGGCGCTCGACGATGCCCCCCAGGCGCCGGCAGTTGCGCAGCGCCGCCTCCAGGCAGTGTTTCTGCTCGGGGTGACGGGACCGACGACACCGTCGTTGACCAGGGCGCAGAACTCCTTGATCGCGGTCAGCGGCGTGCGCAGTTCATGGCTCGCGGCGGCCAGGCTGTCCGACTTGGCCTGCGCGGCCGCCTCGAGTTGCGCGTTGGCGCAGCGCAGGCTCTCCAGCAGGTGGTCGCGCGCCCACTGGCTGCGCTTGAGTTCCAGGAAGACGGCGACCTTCGCGCGGATGACATGGGGATCGAGGGGTTTGAACAGGTAGTCGACGGCACCGGCGTCGTAGCCGCTGAAGACGTGCCGACGATCTCTGCTGATGGCCGTCACGAAGATGACCGGCACCTGGCGCGTGCGCTCGTGCGCTCGCATGAGCCTGGCCACCTCGAAACCGTCCATGCCCGGCATCTGCACGTCCAGGAGCACGAGCGCGAAATCATGCTCCAGCATCAGGGCCAGGGCTTCGTTGCCCGAAAGCGCGGTGAAGATGCGGACGTCGTCGCGAGCCAGCAGTTGGCCCAGCGACTGGAGGTTCGCCTCCCCCTCGGCCACGAGAAGGAGCTTCAGGCGCTGCTCCGGCGGCGGCATCAGCATGGCGACACCTCCGGACGCGCCGCCGGCGCGGCGGCATGCGCACGGAACAGACGCGCCAGGGCCGGGGCCAGCTGATCCGTCGGCAGATCCGGGTCCAGCGCCGGCAGGGTCGTCCGCGCCGCAGCCGCGAGTGAGGTGGACGAGACGACGGCCAGGCGCGCGCCGACCGCTGCCGCCCGGCGTTGCCAGCAACCGGTCTCGCCGCGCGCCCGCAGCGCCTGCGGCCCGACCAGGGCCAGGTCCGGCGGCGGCGCCGTTTCCAGGGCGAGCAGGCCGGCGGCCGCGTCGCGGGCGACGCGCACGTGCGCGCCCGACGATTCGAGGATCCCGGCAAGGCGGTACACCGCGCGCATGTCATCGTCGACGATCAGGACCTGGCGACCCGTGAGCTCGCCGGAACGCGGGACGGCGTCCGGTCGCGGGGCCGCCGGCGGCGCCGGCGGCGGAACGGCGGCGGCGACCGCCAGTCCCGGCCCGTGGACATCCGCCGCACCGACGACGCCGTCCGGACCGGGCATCGACACCGGCAACCGCAGGCGGAAGGTGCTGCCGCGGCCGACCTCGCTGGCAACCTCGATGCGCGCTCCGAGCAAGTGCGCCAGCTTGCGGCAGATCGACAACCCCAGTCCGGAGCCGCCGAAGCGCCGCGCGATCGAGCCGTCGCCCTGCGTGAAGGGCGCGAACAGCGCCGGCAGGACCTCGGTGTCGATGCCGATGCCCGTGTCGGCGACGACGAATTCGAGCGCGGGCGGATCGGTGCCCGGTGGCGCCGCCCTGGCGATGTGCAGGCTGACGCCGCCACGCTCGGTGAACTTCAGCGCGTTGTTCAGCAGGTTCTTGAGGATCTGGCCCAGGCGCGTGGGATCCGTCACGCACTCCGCCGGCGTTCCCGGTTCGACCACGACCTGCAGATCCAGACCTCTGCGGCCCGCCAGCGGCCGGTAGAGCGCCGTCAGCGACTCCGCCAGATCCGCCACGCGGACGGTTTCCGGATGGAGCTCCAGACGCCCGGCCTCGGCCTTCGTGAGGTCGAGGATGTCGTCGATGATCACCAGCAGTTCGCGCCCGGCCTTGTTGATCACCTGCGCCGCGTCCACCTCGTCCGCCGCCAGGCGGCCATGCCGGTTCTCCGCCAGCACCTGCGACAGCAGCAGCATGCTGTTCAGCGGCGAACGCAGCTCGTGGGTCATGTTGGCCAGGAACTCGTTCTTGTAGCGGTCAGAACGCTGCAGGCGGACGTTCGTGCGCTGGAGCACGCGCTGTTGCGCGGCGTAGGCGGCGGTCTGGCGGCGCGTCTCGCCCAGGAGCAGCTGGATCCGCTCCCGCGAACGCCGCGCATCCAGCGCCGTCGCGACCTGCTCGGCGGTGTCATCCAGGAGTTCGAGCGCCTCGGCCCCGGGTTCTTCGCCGAACAGGTAGACCGCCGCGCCCTTGACGCGTCCGGCCAACCGGTAGGGAACGGCCACCAGCGTCCCGGCCGGCGCCGCCGGTTCCACCAGGCGCCGGCGGCACGCCGCGGCGCGCCCGGCAAGCCCGTCCCCGACGCGCAGGCGCGCCGCCGGATCGCCCGCCCAGCCGCTGCCGGTCTGGGCCGCGAGTTCGAGGATCTGGCCGCCGCGCATCAGGTAGAAGGCCCCGGCGCGCGCGCCGCAGCAACCGCCCAGCAACTGCAGCACGGAACGCGAGAGGACGCGCGACGACGGCGCCGCGCTCTGCGCGCGGCGCAAAGCGGCGGACGCCTCGAGCTGGCGCTTCAGGCGTGCGGTCTGCCGGCGCAGGCGCGCCAGTTCACGGCCGCGAGCGCCGGCGGCTCTCGCGGCCCAGACCGAACCGATCAGGGCTGCCGTGCCCAGGGCGCCGAGGCGCGCCGCGAACGGCACGCCGGGAACGACGGCTGCCACGGCCGCCAGCGGCAGCGCGACGATCGCGGCGATGGACAGCCGAGACGCCGCTTGCGTTCGCACCGACGCCGGACCCGGCGGGCGCCGCCGGGCGGGACCATACTTCATGTTTCGCCGACGCCCGGCCGACCGCCGCTCCCGGACCGGGAGCCTCGGTCGTCGCCGGACCCGCCCGGGTTTCGGCAGCCGGCGCCCGTCCCTTGATCACTGATCGTGGGTCGAGGCCTGCGGTCACCCGCGGTTCACCCGCGAATCACCCGCTTTGGCCGCCCCCGCTTCCGGCGATCTCGATGCCCAGCCGCTCGAGGCGGCGGTACAGCGTGCTGCGGCTGACGCCCAGGCGCCGCGCCGCCTGGGTCCGGTTGCCGCGGGTCGCCGCCAGCGCCGCCAGGATCAGTGCGCGGCCGCCGCCGGGCTGACCGGCCGTCTTCGGCGGCGGCGGTCCGCCCGCGGACGCCGGCCCCTCGAGCAGGAGCCGGTCGCCGTCCAGGGATTCGAGGTCCAGGCGCACCCGGCCGCAGCCCGCCAGCTGCGCCTGCGCCTGTCGGGCCACCATCGCCAGTTCGCGCACGTTGCCTGGCCAGCGGTGGGCCTGCGCCCGTTCCAGGCTGGCCTGCGAGAAGTAGAGCGCCAGTTCCACCGGCCGCCCGGCGGCTTCCGCCAGCAGGTGCCGCAGCAGGGGCAGGATGTCCTCGCGCCGCTCGCGCAGCGGCGGCAGTCTCAGTTCGAGGATTCGCAGGCGGTAGTAGAGGTCGGCCCGGAAGCGGCCGGCGGCAACCAGCGCCCGCAGGTCCGCGTTCGTGGCCGCCACCAGCCGAATGTCGGCGCGGCGCGGCGCGGGGTCTCCGACCGCCTGGTAGGTCCCGTCCTGCAGCAGCCGCAGCAGCCGCGGCTGCGATTCGAGCGGCAGGTCGCCGATCTCGTCGAGCAACAGCGTGCCTCCGTCGGCGCGGCTGGCGAGTCCCTGCGCATCGCCGTCGGCTCCGCTGTAGGCGCCGCGGACGTGGCCGTAGAACTCGCGGGCGAACAGCGACTCCGGCACCGCCGAGACGTTCACCGCCACCAGCTCCCGCCCGCAGCGACGGCTCCGTTCGTGCAGCCTGCGCGCGAAGAGCTCCTTGCCCGTGCCGGTCTCGCCGGTGATGAGCACCGGCTCGTCGCTGTCGGCGAAGGCGTCGGCCAATTGCAGGAGGTCGCGCATGATCGACGACACGTGCACGATGCGCACGGGGGCCGCGCGGCCGACGGACGCGCGCGAACCCGACCGGGCCGGCGCGACCGGTGTCGGGGCCGCGGCCTGGCGCCGGCGGCGGTCCACGACCAGAGCAACCACCTCGCGGGCGCGTCGGATCGGATCCTCGCCGCCCGCCCGCAGGTGCAGATGCAGGGCCGACAACGCATCCTGCCACGCGTCTTCGAGCACCGAGTCGGGCTCGGCGAGCAGGCCCGAATCGGCCCGCGCCAGGCCGATCGTGGCGGCGACGAGCAGCGACTCGGCCAGTTCGTGCTCGGCGCCTGTTTCGCGCAGCAGGCGAACGGACTCGTTGATGGCGGCCACCGCGGAATCGGGATCCGCCTGGGCCATGAGGTTGGTCGCCAACGTGCGGCGGATGGCGCCCTCCTCGAAACGGTCCCCGAGCCGGCGCGCCCGCCCGAGCGCCTGCCGCAGCGCAACCACGGCCTCGGCGGAGCGGCCCAGGCGACCGAGGCAATCGCCCTGACGATGCGCCACCTCGGTGGCGATGTCGCCGTCCGGCGCGATGCTCGCCGCGAGCGCGTGGGCCCGGCCGTAGTAGCGCAACGCCTGGTCGAGGCGCCCCTCGTCGCGCTGGATGTCGCCCAGGTACTCGAGCGCCAGGGCCTCCTCGCGAGGCAGGCCCAGGGTTCCGGCCTGCCGAAAGGCGTCCAACAGCTGCGCGCGCGCCGCCGACAGGCGTCCCCGCAGGCGCAGCACCTGCCCGAGCGCCAGCCCCGCGCGGCAGAGGCTCACCTTGGCGTCGGCCTGCACCAGCAGCCGCACGGCCGCCTGCAGCTCGGCCTCGGCGCGCTGGAAGCGGCCGCGCTTGTAGGCGGCGATGCCGAGATTCAGCCGGTTGCCGCCCATGTTCTTGAGCATGCCCAATGCCGCGTGGAGCTCGTGCGCCCGCCGCCACCATTTCTCGGCGTCGTCGTAGCGGGACTCCCGGAAGGCGACGATACCCAGGAGATTCGCGGCGCGCGCGCACTCGTACCGTCGATCCAGAAGCCGGAACAGCGCGTGGGCCGATTCGGCGTCTTCGCGGGCCGAGGCGGCCTCGCCAAGGTGGGATCGCGCCAGGCCGCGCAGATAGAGGAAGTCGGCCGCGCCGGGCGCGAGTTCGCGCGAGCTGGTCTCGAGGCGCGCCGTGCACGCCGCTTCCACCTGCGCGTACTCACCGGCCTTGCAGCCGAACGCCAGTTGCACGGCCTCGAGTTCGGGCAGGTCGCCGGCGACCAGGCCCCAGCGCCCGGCCGAGGCCAGCAGTACTTCCAGGTCCTCCCGGCGTTCCAGTTGGAACAGGCAGCGCGCGGCGAGCACGACGGCGTCGCGCACGGTCGCGCCCGAGGCGCAGGGCGAAGCCGGCTCCACCGCCAGGCAGTCCAGGCACGCGCGAGCCTGCTCCAGGGCGCTCCCGTAGTCCTCGTCGAGGAAGGAGCGCCAGGCGGCGTCCCAGTGCGCCTGGTCGAGACAACGGTCGCCGAGCGGGCGCGCCGCCGCGCCTGCCGGCTCCAGGTGGAGGATCTCAGCGCGCATCGGGCGCCTCCGGCGAGGGCCGGCCTTCGTCGATGATCACCAGCCGGAACGTCAGCAGGCCGCCCTGATTGACCGGGATCAACAGGATGCGACGACCTCCGCCGGCCGGGGCAGGCGCCGGCGCCGTCTGGACGCCGGGCCAGCGGGGATCGTGCTGGTAACGCTCGCCGAGTCCGCCGCCGCCGCCGACATCGTTGGAATCCAGGGGATCGCCGGTCGCGTCGTCGCGTCCGTCGTCGCAGGCGATCTCCACGCGGGCGCTCGAAGCCGGCGCCAGCAGGCAGGTCAGCGGCAGCATCAGGACGGCCAGGCCGCGGGCAAAGGCGCGGCTGATCGATTCACAGGGGTGCATGCGGAGCCTCCCGGTTCCGTCCGGGCCGCCATGATCTGGATGCCGCTGCGCTGGAAGCCCGTCCGTCATGACGGCGCCGGCCACGATGGGGTCGCCTGAAGCTACGGAGACCGGGTCCCCGCGTAAAGAGGGCGTCCCTGTCCGTTCGCCGGGCGGCGTTGTACATTGGCCGCCCACCACCAGTCCACGGGAGTGCAGGCATGGAGTACCGGTTCCTGGGCAAGTCGGGCTTGAAGGTATCGGCGCTGTCCTACGGCGCCTGGGTCACCTTCGGCGAGCAGGTCGATGCCGACCTGGCGTACCGCTGCATGAGCACCGCCTTCGACGCGGGCGTGAACTTCTTCGACAACGCCGAGGTCTACGGCGGCGGCCAGGCGGAGATCATCATGGGGCAGGTGCTCCAGCGGGCCGGCTGGCGACGCGCCGATCTGGTGATCTCGACGAAGATCTTCTGGGGCGGCGAGTACCAGGGTCCCGGCAAGCCGTACCGCTACGGCGTGAACGACCGGGGTCTGTCGCGCAAGCACCTGGTCGAGGGGACGAACGCGGCCCTGGCGCGGCTGCAGCTGGACTACGTGGACCTTCTGTTCTGCCATCGCCCGGACCTGGACACGCCGCTGGAGGAGACCGTCCGCGCGATGGATTTCCTGGTGGGTCAGGGCAAGGCCCTCTACTGGGGCACGAGCGAGTGGTCCGCGGCCCAGATCCGCCGGGCCTGGGACATCGCCCGGCGCGAGCACCTGGCGCCGCCGACGATGGAGCAGCCGCAGTACAACCTGTTCCACCGCGAAAAGGTCGAGGTCGAGTTCGCGCCGCTCTACGAGGAGATCGGGCTGGGCACCACCGTCTGGAGTCCCCTGGCCTCCGGCCTGCTGACCGGCAAGTACAACGACGGCATCCCGGCCGGCTCCCGCCTGGCGCTGCCGGACTACGCCTGGCTGCGCGGGATCGTCGAGGGTCCCGACGGCCCGGCCAAGCTGGACAAGGTGCGCCGCCTGGTCCCGCTGGCGAAGGAACTCGACGCGACGCTCGCCCAGCTGGCGATCGCCTGGTGCCTGGCCAACGACGACGTGAGCACGGTGATCATGGGCGCTTCGCGGCCGGAGCAGATCACCGACAACCTGGGCGCCCTGGCGGTGGCCGAGAGGCTGACGCCGGAGTTCCTCGAGCGCATCGAGGACGTGCTGGACAACCGCCCGCAGGGCGAGAAGAACTGGCGGGGCAATTGACATGAAGGGACTCGTGGCGGCCATGTCCTTCGTCAACTTGGCGTTCGTCAACTTGGCGTTCGCCAACCTGGCGTTCGCCAACTTGGCGTTCGCCGCCGGCGCCGCCGCCGGCTCCGACCGCGTCAACCCCCTGCTGGCCGACTTGGACACGCCCGAGGGCACGCCGCCGTTCGCCCGCATCGAACTGGCGGACATCGAACCGGCCAT
>VGXH01000032.1 GCA_016873405.1 bacterium | reverse complement strand
CCCCAACCCCATGCCGGCCTACTTCGACTACGTCTCGTCCGCATCCGCCGTGGCCCAGGTCGCGGGCAACCGCATCCGCGTGGTCGGCGCCGGCAACGCGGTCGTCACCGCCACGCTCGAGGGCGCCCCGGTGACGGGCCAGGTCACCATCGCCGGCTACACGCCGCCGACCGACCCCGCTCCCGTGCCGACGCTGCCGGCCGGGGATGTGGTCTCCCTCTACGGCGACACCTACGGCGACTGGGCCGTCGACAGCTGGAACCCGCGCTGGCAATGGTCCACGACGCAGAACGAGACCTACGTGCTGGCCGGGAACCACAACCTGATGTACACGACGTTGAACTTCGTGGGCATCACGTTCCAGACGCGCCCGGTCGACGCCTCGGCGATGACGCACCTGCATCTGGACGTCTTCGCGCCGCTGGGCAGCGACTTCAAGGTCAAGCTGGTGTCGTTCAGCCAGGCCGGCGGCTACATGGTCGGGCAGGGCGAGTTGACCTTCAACGGCGCCAGCGCGCCCGCGTTCGCGGCGGGTCAGTGGGTGTCGCTGGACATCCCGCTGTCGAGCTTCCAGGCCGTGTGGGCCGGCACGTTCGCGCCGGGCACCTTCGCTCAACTGGTCTTCAGCACGACGGACGCGCCGCTGGTGCTGGTGGACAACATCTACTGGCACCGCTAAGCTGCGGGACCCGGAACGGGGACCAACCAGGAAGCGGCCGCATGTACAACGAGAACCTCACCTGGAAGGGCCTGCGGCGCTCGGACCCCGGGCGGGGGCGCCCGCTGGCCGACGCCGTGCTGCGGCTCATCTGGCAGAAGCAGCGCATCTCGCGCGCGGAAATCGCGGGCGTGGCCGGGCTGTCGCGCTCGACGGTCTCGGAGATCGTCGGCGAGATCCTGCCCATGGGCATCGTCGCCGAAGTGGGAGAAGGTCCTTCGCGCGGCGGCCGCCGCCCCATCCTGCTGGAATTCCGCGACGACGCCTGCGTGATCCTGGGCGTGGAGATGGGCGCCACGCACGTGGTGGCGGCGCTGACCGACCTGCGCGGCCGCGTGCTGGCCTGGCGCGCGCGCGAGCAGGCCGTGCGCGCCGATCCGGTGGGCACCCGCCGCGTCATCGACGCGCTGTGCGACGAGTGCCTGGCCTCCCCCGCGGCGGCCGGCCGCCCGCTGGTCGGCATCGGCGTGGCCCTGCCCTGTCCCGTGGATCCCTCCCACCCCAGCCGCCTGTCCACGCTGGTCATGCCCGACTGGGGCGGCCGCCACGGCCTGGAGTCGCTGGCCGCCAAGCACGACGTGCCGCTGATGGTCGACAACGACGCCAACCTGGGCGCGCTGGCCGAGCACTGGTGGGGCGCCGGGCGCGGCGTCGACGACCTGGTCTACATCAAGGTGGCGATGGGCGTGGGCTCGGGGCACGTGATCGGAGGGGAGATCTACCGCGGCGCCACCGGCGTGGCGGGCGAGATCGGGCACCTGTCCATCGATCCGCAGGGCAAGCCCTGCCTGTGCGGCCTGCGCGGCTGCCTGGTGACGCTGGTCGGCGGCCCGGCGCTGGTCGCGCGCGCGGCGGAGCTGGCGCCGCAGTACCCGGCCAGCCCGCTGGCGGGCCGCCAAGTCACCATCGCCGCCCTCGAGGACGCCGCCATCGCCGGCGATCCGCTGGCGCTGCAGGTGACGCAGGAAGCCGCGACCCACCTGGGCCGCGCCGTGGCCGGCCTGCTGAACATCATGAACCCGTCGCTGGTGATCGTCGGCGGCGTGCTGGCGCGCCTGGGCGACCTGCTGCTGGACCCGCTGCGCGAAACGGTCAAGGTGCGCACCCTGGTCAGCTCCGTGGCCGCGGCCGAGCTGCGGACGGGCGACCTGGGCGAACTGGCCATCGCCGTCGGCGCCTCGACGCTGGTGCTGAAGGCGGCGCTGGCCGATTCACGGCTGTTCCCGCGCGTGGCCGGCGGCGGGGCGCCCACGCGGGCAAGGGTGGGAACATGAGAGTCGATGTCGCTCTGCTCGCCTGCGCGGTGCTCGCGCTGACCGCCGCGCCCGGCTGCGGCGGGGAAACGGAGTCCGAAGTGTACGGACTGATCTGGCAGGACGAATTCGCCGGGCCCGCCGGCCAGCTGCCCGACCCCGCGAAGTGGCAGTTCGACGTGGGCACCGACTGGGGCAACCTCCAGTTGGAATACGACACCAACCGCGCGGAGAACTGCAGCCTGGACGGCCACGGCAACCTGGCCATCACCGCGCGCCAGGAGGAGTGGCTGGGCCAGGCCTACACCTCGGCGCGCATCAAGACCAAGGGCCTGTTCGAGCGCGCCTACGGCCGCTTCGAGGCGCGCATCAAGCTGCCGGTGGGACGCGGCATCTGGCCGGCGTTCTGGATGCTGGGCAGCGATTTTCCCGGCGTGAGCTGGCCGGACTGCGGCGAGATCGACGTCATGGAGTACCGCGGCCAGGAGCCGCGCGTGCTGGTGGGCTCGGTGCACGGCCCCGGCTACGCGGGCAACGGCGCCCTGTCGCAGACGCACACGCTGGCGCAGGGCGGCTTCCACCTGGACTACCACCTCTTCGCCATCGACTGGGACGCCTCGTCGATCACGTGGAGCGTCGACGGCTACGTGTTCCACCGCATCACGGCGGCCGACCTGCCCGCCGGCGCGCGCTGGGTCTTCGACCACCCGTTCTTCATCCTGCTGAACGTGGCCGTGGGCGGCCGCTGGGTGGGCTCGCCGGACGTCTCGACGGTGTTCCCGCAGGCGATGCTGGTGGATTACGTGCGGGTGTACGGGATACAGCCGTAGGCGGCCGCGAAGCCGAGCCTCTTCAGGGCGCCAGCCGCGCCAGCGCCGCCTCGTCGATCTGTTCGCCGTACCGCCGCCGCAGCCCGTCCAGCGCCGCGCGCAGGCGCCGCTCGCACTCGGCGTCGAACCAGGCGCGATCGACCGCCTCGCGCGCCTCGGCGAACGGACGCGGGCGCCGCGGGGCGGCCTCCACCACCAGGGCCACGCGCCAGGCGGCGGCCGCCAGCGAATCCGGCCCCACCACCCCGAGCGCGCCGGCGGCCAGGCAGCGGGCCACGAGGGTGGCTTCGACCCGCTCGTCGACCACGTCGGGCACGTGGTCCGGCTGCGCCCGGTCCAGCGTCAGCAGGCTGTCCGCCCCCGCGGGCGTGCGCAGGCGCGCGGCCAGGCCGTCGGCCTGTTCGCGCGTGGCCAGGTGCCGCCGCACGATCTCCGCGCGCGCCGGCAGGTCCCAGCGCGAGGGATCGCGGTCGTACACCTGGCGCAGGGTGAGCGAATCGCGCGGCACCTGCGAGAACACGTGCCGCACGGCCCAGGCCGTGGCCGCGAAACCCTCGGCCTGGTCCCGCAGCCGCTGCAGGTCGGCGGGCCGGGCCGGGGCGTGGGCGGGGCGCGCCTGCGCCCTCAGTTGACGGTGATACAGGCCGGTGCCGATGAAGTCCTTCACCTGCCGGACGTCTTCCAGGCGCGGCCGATCCAGGGTGCGCAGCAAGCGCCACTCGCGCAGCAGGTCGCGGACCAGGAACGGGCGCCCGGCGTGCGTGGCGACGACCAGGTCCGAGTCCCCGGCCGCGACCGCGGGAAAGCGCGTCAGCTTGCGCGCGCGCTGCAGCAGGTCGTCTGCCGGCGACGGCGCCGGCAGGGCCGCGAACGCCGCGGCCAGGCGGCCGACCACGGCCTCGTCCCAGTCCGGCGGGCGGCGTTGCAGTTCACGGTCGCGCATCGCGGCCCCCAGCACGCCCGGATGGGTCACCGTGTCGCCCTGCGCCGCGCGGAGCGCGCGCTCGACCGCGTACGCCGAATCCAGGGCCGCCGCGAACGCGAGTTGCAGGCCCAGGTCACGGTGCTGCGCGCTGTCCTGCGGCGTCCACGCCGGCGGCGCGGCGGTCGTGGCCAGGCGCAGGGCGCGGCGATCCAGCTGCGTGCCCAGCAGGTCGCGGACCTGCGCCGCGCTCAGCGCTCCGGGGGCGAGCCCGCGCCGCCGGGCCGCGGCGCGCAGATCGGCCGCGGTGACGCGCTCGACGCGCGCGCCGTCGGCCAGCTGCGCCAGCACGGTGTCCGGCCGGGCGCCGCGAGCGTCACCCGCGCGGGCGGAATCCGGCGCCGGCGCCGACAGGACACCGGCCAGCAGGAGGACCGCCATCACCCGTCGCGGCGTTTCCGCGGGACTCGCCGTCCGCCGCATCCCCCGTCCCCCCTTGGCGAGAGCCCCGGCCCGCGCGCCCCGGCGCACGCGCCGCAAGAAGAAGGGCCGCCTCCCCGCTGGAAGACGGCCCCTGGTCCGTTCCTGCGATCCTACCGGAACTCGGCCTTGAGCGAGCCCCAGGTCAGCGACTCGTTCGGCACGACCGACTGCATCGTCTCGAGCTGATACTGCAGGTTGCTGAACGTCTGGCCCGTGATCAGGTACCAGCCGGCGGGCGCCGTCGCGTGGCTCATGTAGAACGAATTGTTCGTGGCGCCGACGGCCGGGGCGTTCGCGTAGCTCACCACGGTGCCCATGCGGGTCGAGCCCACGACATTGCTCAACTGCTGGGTGACCAGGATGTCGGCCGAGGGCAGGTTGATCAGCACGACGCCCTCGATCCCGGTGATGGTGTAGATCGAGTAGAAGCCGCGGGCCAGGGCGCCCAGGTTGGCCGTGAAGCCGCCGATGTAGGCGCCGGCATTCACCAGATCGTAGAACCGCACCGTCTCGGTGGCCGAAACCAGGTTGCCCGTCGACGAAGTCGAGCAGAACACGCCGAACTTCATCGCGCTGACGTCCTCGCCGACGCCGCCGGCCAGGATCAGCTCATCGCCGTAGATCGCGGCCAAGTCGGTGGTCGAGGTGGCGGCCGACACGGCCTGGTTGGTCGCGTCGTAGACGACGGTCGTGACCTGGGCGTCGGAGGTGCCGTTGTCGGCCAGATCGATCGTCGGCTTGTCCTGGAGCCCCAGCACGGGCTCATCCACGACGGCGGCGAGCGCCGGGACGGCCAGCAGCGCGGCGGCCGCCAGGACGCAGAGCAGACGGGACACGTTAGCGAGCTTGTTCATGGAGTGCGCTCCTCAGTTGATGGCCTCAGACACGGAATCCCGCACGCGACCGAGAGAAACGAAACGACGGCGCCAGCCGCCTCCCCGTCTTGTCGGCGTGCTCATCCCCACGGGAGTGACTGTACCGCAGGAGCAGACGAAAAATCAACTGAAGAGATCGACTATCTTGGGCACGGCCCGTGGCCCGGCGCGCCCCCCGTCCTGGTGGTCGCCCTTCACTTGGCGCCGTGTCGCGACTGGCGCCGGCGCCAGCCCGTATGCCCGCAAGTCCACAACCGCCGCGCCGACAACGAGAAAGGGCCGCTGCAGCCGCGGCGGCCCCATTCGTCGCGACCCGCCCGCGCCGGCCCCTAGATCGCCAGGTGCAGGTACGTGCGGATCTCCCACTCGTTGCCCTTCGCCAGCCCCTCGGGGTACTTACCGTTGCCGACCGGCGCCGGCTCGCCCACCGGGGCGTAACGGGGCGACCAGCGGTCCAGCGTGCGCCCCATGGCGCGCACGCCCAGGCGGGTCTGCGGCATCTCGAACCAGCGGGGCGAGCCCAGCGTGGTCGACACGTCCGCCATCAGTTGCAGCGGGTAGGTCAGGTTGAAGTCGCGGTGGTAGTCGTAGGGGCCGAAGTCGTTCACCTTCACGTGGCCCGCCACGACGACCGCCGGCCAGGTGATGCGCGTGTCGACGCCGAAGCGGTGCAGCAGGCGCTGGTCCTCGCCGTTCGGCTCCGCGTTGCCGTAATACAGATGGCTGACCGCGCGCGCCGAGTCGCCCAGGCGGCTGATGACGCGGCACTTGAGCTCCCAGAGGTTGCGCGCCGGCGTCGCGCCGGCGAAGCCGTAGACCTGACCCCTGGCCGACACGAACAGGGCGCCGTCGGCCGTGGTGTGGTGGCGGCGAACCGACAGGCCGATGCTCGCGGCCAGGTCCGCGTCCTCGCGCAGGTCGCTGTCCCAGGCCCACATCCAGGTCGCGGGCGTCGGATCGTAGACCAGCATCAGTTCGCCCGCGGTGGTCTCGCGGTTGCCGCGCACGGCGAACGGGTCGTCGATCACGTTGCGCACGCGGCCGGCGGTCCCGCCCAGATAGCGGCTGTTCGGCATGGGCCCGACGATGGGCTTCTGCCACAGGAGGTTGGGCCCGATCTGCCACTTGCCCAGGCTGTAGGCCGCGCCGGTCAGCGCGTTGACCTGGTTGCCCGAGCCGCTGTCCTTCAGGTCCCAGCCCGTGAAGGTGGGAATCGCGGTGGGGCCGCCGTCGGCCACCAGACCCATCCAGGCGCTCTGGCCGTACCAGTTCCAGCGGCCCTTCTGGTACGTGAGCTTGGCTTTGAGGCCGAAGGTGTCCTGGTCCTTGACGGTGTCCTGCCGGACGTCGCCGGGCGCCAGCTGCGTCTCGGCGTCGACCAGGTCCTCGTCCACGATCTGGAACGTCTCGCCCACGCGCGGCCGGCCGGACCACAGCGCGCCGGCCTCCAGGTTGAACAGCCCCACGCGGCGCGTCAGCGACAGCGCCGCCTTGCGGGTGGTGCGCACGGGAATCGCCACCGAGCTGACGACCTGGTTCTGCTCCGCGAAGTCCTCCTGGAACATCGCCGTCCACTGCGCGCCGGCGAACCCGCGCTGGTACTTCACCAGCACGGCCGGGTTGGCTCCCCACCACAACTGCGGTCCGAAGGCCACCTTCAGGCCGCCCAACTGGCGCTTGCCGGCGATCTCGAACCCGACCGGCGCCTCGCCGTTGTAGATGTCGACGTTCTCGCCGTAGTAGGCGTCGCGGTAGAGGCCGAAGAAGTCGCCCTCGTACTGCCAGTGCAGGTGGCCGGTGCGGTAGAAACCCTCCAGCGCGAACCAACGGTCGTCCCAGCTGACGGACGACTGGTAGACCTTCACGCGCTCGTTGTCCTCCAGCCGCAGCGGGGTGCCGTCGTTGGTGAGCACCAGGCGCGGCCGGCCGCGATTCTCGTAGAAGATCTCGTCGATCGGGTTCAGCGGCACGTCGCCCAGCACGTTGAGCGACAGCCGGCCGGTCACGTTGTCCGAGGGCATGGCCTCGAAGTCGGCCCAGAACGACTGCAGGTTGTCGGTGCCCTGGAAGGCCGGATAGGCCAGGCCCGGCTCGTCGGTCTCCGGCGTGGCGGTGTTCTTCGCGCCCGTGGCGTAGGTCTCGAACTCCAGCCGCAGCCCGGACAGGCGCACCTTGCTCAGCGCGTCGGTGCGCAGGGCCGCGGCGTCGCCGCGCGCCTCCAGCACCGCCGTCCCCTCGCCCAGGCCCGCGAAATGCCGGCGGATCGCCGCCGCGTCGACGCCCTTCGCGTAGGGATCCAGCGCGAAGATGTCGCGCAGGGCGTAGTAGGCCGCCCGCGGGTAGACGTCGTAGAGACCGCGCGCGTCGGGGAAGCCCTTGGCGGTGATGCCCCACCACTCCTCGTTCATGTTGTTCTCGCCCTCGCGGAAGTCCTCCGGGTAGCCGCCGTTGGGCCACGAGGCGTTGGTGTCGTGGATGTTCAGCCGGGTCTCCTGCATGAACTTCCACCAGCCGTCGCTCCACTGGAAGACCAGGCCGCCCGCCGCGTTCCCGACGCGGCCCTTGTCCGCCGACTGCTCGTAGATCTCCTGCCACTGGCCGATCAGATGGCGCGCCTGCGCGGCCTGGTCCTCGCGGTTGGTGCGCGCATTGAAGGCGTCGGCGCCGAACTCGGTGAAGATCGTGGGCACGCCCAGCTTGTCGAGGACGACCTGGAAGAAGTCGCGCGCCGAGATGCCGCGGTAGACGTTCGAGCCGAAGACGTCCATCCCCCGGCAGTGCTCGGCGATCAGGTCCACGTACTGCAGGTCGCCGTTGGCGATCGCGACCAGGCCGCCGGGATCGCGCTGCTTGATGTCGCGGATGATCTCGCCGAAAAGGGAGTAGAGGTGCTCGGCGCGGGCGGCGTGGCGTTCACCCTCGGGCAGCGCCTCGATCTCGAACGACGACCACGTCAGGCCGTAGTTGTTCTCGTTGCCCAGCAGCCACATCAGCACGCCCGGGGTGCCCTTGTATTCGTCCACCAGCGCCGCCACCTCGGCCTTCAGCAGCGAGCGCACGCGCGGATCGCTGTAGTCGGTGTTCGGCAGCCAGGCGCCGTCGATGGTCAGGCCGTAGCGCCCCACCGTGTGGTTGAGCACGGTGAAGATGCCGTACTTCTCGTAGATGTAGCGCACCCAGCGCGGCGGCACGCCCACGTACTGGCGGATCGAATTGACGTTCATCGCCTGCAGCAGCGGCATCTCGCGCGCCAGCGCGTCGATGATGACGTCGTCCGGCTGCACCCACAGGCTGTAGCTGTAGTTCTGGCCGATGGGCACGTAGTCCCAGTTCAGGCCCAGCACCATGAAGTCGCGGCCGTCGACCTGCAGGCGCGAGCCCGAGTCGTCCTTGACCACGGCAAGGCTCGGCAGCGTCGCGGCGCTTGCCGGCGCCGGCAGCGCCATCGTCGCCAGCGCGGCCGCGGCCAGCGTCATCAGGAGGATGCGCCGGGCCGGAGGGGCCGGGCGGCGGCAGGCGGTCCGTTCACGCGTCGAACGCACGGGGTTCTCCTTCGCTGGTGGCCGGGTCGTCGTCGCCGACGACGTTCGTCGCGGCGACCTTCGCGTACCAATGGGCGCTATCCTTCGGCACGCGTCGCCGGTCGACGGGGTCGACGGCGAACAGGCCGAACTTCTTGGTGAACCCGTAGCCCCACTCGAAGTTGTCGAGCAGCGACCACAGGAAGTATCCCGCCAGGGGCACGCCCTCGTCGAGCGCGGCGGCGGCCGCCCGCAGGTGGCCCTGGAGGTAGGCGATGCGCCGGGCGTCCCGGATGCGCCCGTCCGGGCCGGGCGGGTCGTCCCAGGCGGCGCCGTTCTCGGTGATGTAGAGCCGCCGCGGCGCGTAGTCGCGGTGCACGCGCACCAGCGCCTGGCGCAGGCCGTCCGGGTAGACCTCCCAGCCCATGTCCGTCACGCCGGCCCCCGGCGGCGGCGGGGCGGCCACCGGGCGGCCGTCCCGACCGGTGGTCATCAGCGAGCGGCTGTAGTAGTTCAAGCCGAGGAAATCCAGCGGCGCCCGGATCGCCTCGAGGTCGCCGTCCCGGACAAAGGTCAGGCCGCCTCCCGGCAGGTGGCCGCGCGCCGCGCGGTCGGCCACCGCGTCGGCCGGGTAGGCGCCGCGGAAGAGCGGATCCAGATACCAGCGATTGAAGAAGCCGTCGAACCAGCGGGCGGCGTCGCGGTCGCCCGGGGTGTCGCGCAGGGGGAACACAGGGTTGTGGATCAGCACGATCCCCACCTCGGCCGCCGGCACCAGCGCCCGGATGGCGACGCAGGCCCACCCGTGCGACAGCAGCAGGTGGTGGGCGGCGCGCAGCCCGGTGGCGGGCTCGCGCAGACCGGGGGCGTGGTGCCCCTCTTCATAAGGAAGGGTGGCGGCGCACCAGGGCTCGTTGTGCGTGGTCCAGCGCCGGACGCGGTCGCCCAGGCGCGCCGCGACCGCCTGTGCGTAGTCGACGAAGCGCGCCGCGGTGTCGCGGGCGAACCAACCGCCCTCGTCCTGCAGGGCCTGGGGCAGGTCCCAGTGGTAGAGCGTCGGGAAGGGTTCGATGCCCGCTGCCAGCAGCCCGTCGACCAGTTGGTCGTAGAAGTCCAGCCCTGCTTCGTTGGCCGGGCCGCGCCCGGCCGGCTGGATCCGCGGCCAGGCGATCGAGAACCGGTAGGCGCCCAGTCCCAGTTCCCGCATCAGGCTGATATCCAGGGCCCAGCGGTGGTAGTGGTCGCAGGTCACGTCGGGGGTCGAGCCGTCGGTGATCCGGCCGGATCGGGCGGCGAAACGGTCCCAGATGGACTCCCCCCGGCCGCCCTCGTGGCGGCCGCCCTCGACCTGCTGGGCGCTGGTGGCGACCCCCCAGGTGAAACCGGCGGGGAAGGTGGTCTGGCTCATCCGTGGACCGTCCAGCGGGAATGCGTGCCGACCCGCAAAAAAACCTTTGTTCGGACGCCGAACATAGTGTATGATCTTGAAGGTCCTGTCAAGGGTTCAGTCTGCCCGGGG
>VGXH01000031.1 GCA_016873405.1 bacterium | reverse complement strand
GCGGCGTCTGGCCCTGGCCGACCTGGTCTACGGCTTGGCGGCCACCCTGGTCATCGCCACCGGGCTGCTCAAGCTGTTCGCGGGCGATAAACCGGCCGCCTACTACGGACACAACGCCTTCTTCCACGTGAAACTGACGGTGTTCCTGCTGATCTTCCTGCTGTCGATCTACCCCACCATCCAGTTCGTCCGCAACCGCCGCGCCGCCGACGGCGACGTGGTCGAGTACCCCGCCCTGGTCGGCACGCTGCTGAAGGTCGAACTGGCCGCCACCGCGCTGCTGCCGCTGCTGGCGGTGCTGATGGCGCGGGGGTTCGGGGCCGGTCGCTGAGGTCCGCGCGCGGCCGTTCGCTACTTCACCAGCACCCCCGCCACCACCAGCAACGCCACCAGCACGCCCATCAGGCTCTCCCCCGCGATCAGCCCCGACGAGACGGAGACGACGTAGCGCCGCGCGACGGCCGGCCGCTTCCGGTGGAGAATCCAGGCCAGGAATCCGCCGCAGAACATCATGATGGAATTGCTGCCGGGGATCGTCATGGCGATGCCGAGCCCCGAAGGCGAGGGCACGAACGGCCTCAGCCGCGCGGGCGAATACCGCTCCAGGAGGACGAGCGCCACGCCGAGAAGCGCCCCGGCCAGGATCCCCGAGCGCGCCAGGGCGTCGAACTTGCCGATCCCCTCGGTGAAGGCCTGCGAAACCCCCGCCCAGACGACGCACGAGGGCGCGGGCCACGCTTCGGAGCCGAGCACCGACGCATCGGGAATGATGAGATTGAACGCGGGCACGACGATCGCCGCCCCCGCGAGGACGCCGAAGATCTGCGCGAAGAACTGCACCCTCGGGTTGCCGCCGACGAGCCACCCGGTCTTCAGGGTCGTCAGCAGGTCGGCCGCGTGCAGGCCGACGCCGCCGGTGACGTTGGCGCTCATGATGTTCCCGGTCAGGTTGCCGGGAGTGACGACGCCGTAGACGATCTGCGTGATCGGCCCCAGCGACTTGGTCGGCGTGATGTCGGTCTCGCCCGTCACGCGCGCGGCCACGAAGCCCATGGCGATGGCCAGCGGCACGGCGATGATCGCGGCGTAGAGCGGGATCTGGAAGAGCCACGTCATCAGGAAGATGACCACCGGCCCCAGGACCAGATACCCGGCCGGGAACCACCAACCCGGGCACTCGATGGCGTCCATCGGGTGCGCTTCGACCGTCTTGCGCCCCCCGAAGACGCGCGCCAGGCCGGAGAACGAGCGCGCGACGCTGCGCCAGTCGAGCGCGAACGTCGTGATCCCCGATGCGACGAGGATCGCCGCCCCCGGCCAGAGCGTCCAGCCGACGATCGCCTTGTAGGTCACATCGATGATGATCCCCTGCTCGAAGAGGGCCGGCGCCAGGAAGCCGTAGGTGAGGACCCCGCCGAGCAGCAGCGACCACGTGGTCCGGAAGCTCATCAGCGCCCCGGCCCCGAGCAGCACGACTTCGGTCTTGAGCGACAGCGTCCATTGCGCGAGCGAGTGCCCGGAGATCGAGACGGGCAGCGGGATGGAGCCGGGCAGGTTGAACGGCATCCAGGCGGCCTTCGCGTCGCGGAACCATGCGATCAGGGCGGCGGCCAGGCCGCCGAAGGCCAGCGCCTTGGCCTGCAGGGTCCCTTCCCGCCCGCCCTCGCGGCTGGCGCCGTGGATCACCCGCAGCGTCTCGGCCGTGGCCGTCCCGGTCGGGAAGGGGAGGTTCTCCCGATTGACGAGCTGCCGCTTGATCGGGATGGCGGTGAACACGCCGAGGGCGGCGATGGCCCCGAACCAGAAGATCATCGGGATGGGCTCGGGGCGGACCGTCGTGATCATGAGCAGGGCGCCGAACGCCGCCATGTTGCCGCCGCCGGTCATGTAGCCGGCGCCGGAGGCGACCGTGGTCAGGGCGTTGTTCTCGAGCAGCGAGAGCGGCGTGCGGACAATTCGCATCGCCTGAAAGGCGCGGAAGAGCGCGAAGGCGAGGATCGCCGCCGTGATCGTCACGCCCATCGACCAGCCGGTCTTGAAGAAGACGTAGAGATTGGACAGGCACATGAGCGCGCCGATCGCCATCCCGGCCAGCACCGCCCGGACCGTCAGCTGGCGCGGGTCCTTCTGGCAGACCGTCTCCAGCCACAGGAGTTCGGGGTCCTTGTGGGGCGTCGTTTGCGGCTCCTGCATGCGTTCTCCTTCGCGGGTCGGCCTGGGCCTGTCACAGCGGCAGTCGGCCAAGATACGGAAAGAAGGACCGCAGCGCCCTTCTTCCCCTTCCCGGCCCCACGATTTCGCCTGGCACCGCGCGAGTATCCCGCGCGAGCGGGCCGCTGATCACCTCGACCATGCGCTGCGTGGAGCAGGAGGTCCCGGGCATTCCGCCCTGAGACCTCCCGCCGCTCTTGTCACTGGTGCCGGCGCGCGCCGGCCAGTCGCTCTTCCGTCCGCCGCTATTTGACCAGCACAAGCGACCGACTCGCCGTCGCGCCGCCTGCGCGCAGGACCAGCCGGTACACCCCGCTGGCCAGACTCCGGCTATGCCTGCCGACGTCCCACGGCAGGCTGTAGGTGCCGGCTTCCTGGAAGCCGTCGTGCAGGGTGACCAGCCGCCGGCCCGCCAGGTCGTACACGTCCAGGCGCACGGCGCCGGCGCTGGGCACGGTGTACTGGATGACGGTCGCGGGGTTGAACGGGTTCGGAGACGCCGTCAGCGTGAGCTGCCGGCCCGCGGGCGGCGTCGGATCGGAGCCGGGATCGACGCTGGAGGCATCCGATTGCACTTCATGTCCCACCCAGACATGGGACAGCACGGTGCCTTGGGCGCTGAGGACGCTGAAATGGGCGTAGATCCACTTGCCGCGCCAGTCACCAGGAGTCTGGACGCTCAGAGCCGCCGGCGACCCCGGTGCGATCGCGACGTCCTGCACGAGGCCGTGAGTTGCGAGCGAAGGGGCCGGATCACCGGGATCGAAGTCGGCGAACGCTGCCGCCGGCAGGAAAGGCGCCTCGGAGGGGTGCGTCACGGGCTCGGCCAAGGCCACGATGCTCAACGACCCGAAGCGCACCGGTTGCGACTCGTAGTTGGCGAGTTGGAGAGTATGGACATACGTGGCATTGGGGCCGGAACCTCCGGGCAGCCAGCTTGGCCACAGGAACTCCCAGCCGCATTCGGGCAGGTCACCACCGATCCAGGACGCGGCTGAGCCGGACTTGGCCTCCTCGGTCCAGGCGACGGATTTCCTATGCATCCGGTTGGCGCAGGCGCCACTGCCGGCGAGCCAGTGCGTAACCTCGCTGCGCACCGAACTTCCGCTGACGATCGTGTAGCCCGAACCCTCGGAGTGGATCTGGCGCGAGTCCACCTGAGAACTCGGGGCCGTCGAGAACTTCCAGTACGTCACCTCCCAGCCATTGATGTTATTGCCCGTGTTGTACGTGTCGTAGGCCAGCGCGTTCGCCGCGGCGTAACGGTTTTGGTAGTCCTCGTGCTCCTGGACGGCCTGCGTCCCGCTGCGGTTGCCGCCGCTCGTCGTCGCGGACTCGAAGTAGTAGAGTTCGGCCGAGTTCCAGTTGATGCCGTAATCGCCCGAGGCGAAGTCGACATCCGCATTACCCACCAACGGCCCGCCGGCCCAGGCCGTGGCCACGAGCTGCAGGCGGTACTGCCGGTACGGCTCCAGCGAAGCGGTCAACGGCAGGACGAAATCGCGATTCCACGTTCCGGTCACGTTGTTCTCGCTCAGTTCCGTCGCCGCCGCGATCGGCAAGTACACCCCGTTGTTCTCACGACGCCAGACGATGCCGTAGAGTCCGAAGCGGTTGCGGATCTCGCCGTGATTTCGATGCATCACGCCGTGGAGATGCCCCTTCAGGCGGATGGACACCTGGTGCGTGTCGCCGTGCGGATAAATGAAGTCGAAGTAGCAGTTGGCCTGGGCCGTCGCCGTATCGACGACGCTGCAGGCGGTCTTCACTTCGAGCAGGCCGCCGACGGTGAAGCTGGCTGCGGCGACCGATGAGGGCCAGCGATTGGCGGTGTGCTGTCCGCCACCTGTCCAGTTGGGCTGATAGGTGGCTTCCCAATTGTCGGCGCGCGCGGTGCCGAGGCCGCACACGATGCCCGCGACCAGGGTCAGCGCGAGCACCCGCGCGACGGTCGCCAGGACGCGCCGGCCGGGCGCGGGAACGGGGTTCGATCGACGGTCCATGACGGGCCTCCTGGTCTGTGTGGGAGTCGGCGCGGCGGCGCCGGTCGAAACGGACACGTGCGGCATCCCGCAAACGACGTTCCCGCCGGCTGCCGGCGCCGATCGACGGCGCAGGTCCTTGGCCGGCGGTCGCTTCGCCGCGACGGCGCTCGTGGGTGGGGAGGCCGCCCGCGCAGGCTCTGCGCAGATGCCGCGCAGGCATTGCGCGGCCCGTCGCTGGCCCTGTCCCTGACCGTGCCCCGCGGCCGGGCTTGGATTGCCCGTCGGGCCGCGCTATGCTCGGCCGGCACGGTCATATCCGGACGCCGCAGCCGGCCGGAGCGGGCGATGCCGCAGACAGGGGGACAGCCCAGGGCGTTCGCGGTCCGCCGCCGCGGTCCCGCGGGCCGGCGCGCCCGGCAGCTCCCGTGGCCGCTGCTGGTGACGGCCGCCGTCGCGCTCGCACCCGCCGACTGGGCCGCCGCCCAGGGACCGCAGCTGCTGCCGGGCTGGCCGGTCATCCTGGGCAACGGCATCCTCGCGGCTCCGGCGGTGGCCGATCTCGACGGCGACGGCCGGGACGAACTGGCGGTCGGGCTGCGGGACGGCCGCGTCTTTCTGCTCGATGGCGACGGCCGCGTGCTCGCGGGCTGGCCGCGCGCGACCGACAACCAGGTCTGGCATTCCCCGCTGCTGCACGATCTGGACGGTGACGGCACGCCGGAGGTCCTGGCCGCCAGCGCTGACCGCAGGCTTCACGCCTGGTCGCGGTCGGGTGAGCGCTGCGCCGGCTGGCCGGTGGCGTTGCCCGACATTCCGGCCACCGGGCCCCAGCTTGGGCACGGCTCGCGGGACGCGGCGCCCACCATCGTCGTCGGCTGTGCGGACGGCACGATCCACCAGTTCCACGCTTCCGGCTCCCCGGCGCCCGGCTGGCCGGTCGCGGGCGGGGCCGTGCGCCGACACGTCGCCGAAGTGCAGCCGCTGGCGATCGCGGACCTCGACCGGGACGGCGCCTCGGAGATCCTCTGGCTGAGCCGAAACCCGACCGCGCTGCGGGTCTGGTCCATGGACGGAGGCCGGCGCCCCGACTGGGAGCGCACGTTCCCGGGAGAAGGACTGGGCGTGACCGTCGGCCACTGGCCCGAGGCTCCGGTCGTCCTGATCACCACGCTCACCGAAGTCTGGGTCGGCCCGCCGGCAGGTCCCGCCCTCTTCACGGCGAGTGCGCCGGCCGAGGATGAGTTCACCTGCCCCGCCACCTTGATCCCCGGTCCCCGGTTCGGTCATCCGGACGAGGCGCTGGTGGCCCTCGGAACCAGCCGGGGCTCGCTCGACCTGCGTGACCGCGCCGGCCGCTCGGCTCCAGGATGGCCCCGTGACCTGGGCGGTTTCGTCTTCGGCATGGCGGGCCAGCAGGAGCGGTTCATCATCCGGTCGGCGCCCCTGGCCCTGGATCTGGACGCTGACGGGACGCGCGAGCTGGTGGTCAGCTCCTACGACCAGCACCTGTACGGCCTGGAGTTCGACGGCACGGCGCTGCCGGGCTGGCCCGTGACCCTGGACGATGCCGTGGTCGCCCCGGCGGTGACCGCCGAACTGGACGGCGCCCCGGGTGTCGAGATCGTGGCCGGGCAGGTGGGCGAGTCGCTGTATGCCTTCGGTCTGGTTCCTGACGACGGCATCCCCGGGCCCACCGCGCCGGCGGCGACGTCGGGACCGGGGCCTGTCCGGCTGGTTCTCGCCGCGGCCGCTCTGTCGGCGCTGGCCGCGCTGGCGCTCACGCTGACGTCGGGTCGGCGGCCGCGGGCAGGCGCGCGTCCGGCGCCTCGCCGGCTCGGCTGGTTGGGGTGGCTGGTTCTGCTCGTCGCGTTGAGCCGTGGCGTGGTGCTGCTGGTCGACCTGCGCGCGGGTGCCGCCGTGCGCGCGGATCTGCGCGCGCTCGACGAGGTCGTCGCCGCCGTCTTCGCGCGCGAGGGCGCCGCGGCGACGGCCTTGGCGCGGACGCTCGCGGCCGGCTGCGATTCGCTGGCCGGCGACCGCGAGCCGTCGCTGTACGCCCTGGAACGGCTGGCCGATCGCGCGCGCCTGGACTACGCGCATACCGGGCTGATGCTGACCGACACGCAGGGAAGGGCCGTCGTGTCCCTGGGCCTGGCGCGCGGTCGGGACGGCGCGGCGAGTCGCGGTGCGGCGTCGCCGGTGATGCTGGTCGGGCCGACGCCCGTCGTCGCGGCTGCGGCCGAGCTGCCCCGGCGGCCGCAGTACCGTCTGCTCGCGCAGCGCAGCCTGACCGAGGCCTTCCCCCAGAAGATCGCCGATGCCACCGGTTGCGCGGCGTGGCTGCGCCTGGATGGCGCCGTCCTGGCCGGGGCCAGCACCCTGGCGGCTCCGCGTGATCGGGGAATCCTGTGGCTGCGCCCGCCGGTGCCGGTTCGGGACATCCGCCTCGCCGAGATCGGTCCGGGGCGCCACCTGTCCGTGCGGTTGCGGCCGGTGGACGGCCGCGGTCCGGCGCGGCCCTGGCTGGACCTGTGCCTGGCCGCGGCGGTGGGGCTGGGGCTTGGTCTGCGCTGGAGCCGGACCGGGCTGGCCGGCCTGGGTCGGGGCCGGTTCCTGGTCGGCGCGGCCCTGTGGTTGGCGGGCCGGCTGGCGCTCGGCTCGGGGGCCGCCGCGAGCGAGGCGGCGGCCCTGGCCGCTTACGGCCTGGAACTGGCGCTGGTGGTGGCCGGCCTGGCGGGGCTGGTGGCCGGTCTGCGGCACCTCAGCGGTCCGGGGCACGGTCGCCGACTCGGCTTCGCCCTGCTGGCGTCGTACCTGGTCGTGGCCCTGCTCCCCTTGTCGATGGCGCTGCTCATCTCCATGAGTCTGTTGCAGCGGGCACAGCGCGGCATCCTCGACGGAACGCTTGCCGACCTGGCCCAGCGCGCCGACAACATCCTGATGGCGTACATGGGCAGCACGGTCTTCCGCGCGGAGCTGGCGGAGGTCTCGGGCAGGCTCATGGACCAGAGCGAGGAAACGGGCTGGTTCAATTTCGTCGGCGAGGACCAGTACCTCTTCACCTACGACCTGCCCACGGCCTACGCGACGCTCGCGGCCTGGGATCCGGCGCAGGCGGACCGTCGCTTCTCCGGCTACTCGTACCGCGCCCCGCGGCACCGCAAGTTCTTCCAGCAGCATCCGGAGTGGACGCGCGAGGAGCCCTGGCGCGGCGTCGTTCTCGAACAGGGCGTGCCGGAGGTGCGCGCGGGTCGGACGCTGCGGACCGGCGACGTGACCGTCCAGCTGACCTGTCACGTGCCGCTGGACGGCGAACTGATGCGACGACTCGAACACAAGCTGCGCATCCTGCCGTTCCTGCCCGAGGTTCGCCTGGCGCCGGCGTGGCCCTTGGCGCCAGGCGGGATTGCGCGGCCGGCCGGCCGCGAACTGCCCGTGCACAGCGGGCTGGTGATTCCGGCCCGGGACTGGCGGACCGGGTCCGCGCGCTGGGTGCCGCTGGCGGCGCACGCCACGCTGCCGGCCGGCTCCGAGTCCGCCACCGTGATCCTGACCCTGATCGCGCTGGCCATGCTCCCGCTGGGCCTGTCCGCCTGGGGCGTGTGGTTCACGATGCGCCGCACCGTCCGCCCCTTGTCGCAGCTCCTGCGCGGCATCCGCCGCGTCGGGCAGGGCGACCTCGAATTCCGTCTGGGGGACAGCGGCTCGTCCGAGATCGCGGTCACGAGCCGGGCCTTCGACCAGATGGCCGGCAGCCTGCAGCACACGGTCGGCGAACTGGCCGAGAAGAAGAAGGTCGAGGAGGTGAGCGCCCTGAAGAGCCGATTCATCTCGATGGTGAGCCACGATCTGAAGACCCCGTTGGCGGCGATCCAGGGCGCCGCGGAGAACGTCCTGGCGGGAGTCACCGGACCCGCGACGCCCGACCAGTCGCGGTACCTGCAGATGATCCTGTCCAGCAGCAGGCATCTGCAGGAGATGATCACCAACCTCTTGGACCTGTCGCGGCTGGAGAGCGGCGGACTGGTCCTGGAGACCGAGTCCCTGGATGTCCGGCGCGAGGTCGAGGCCGTCGTGCGCTGTGTGGGGCCGTTGCTGGAGCGGGAGAGCCTGGTGATCCGGGTCGAATCCCCGCCCGGTCCGCTGCCGGTCGCGGCGGACCGCACGCGCCTGTGGCAGATCCTGGGCAACCTGCTGGCCAACGCGCTGCGCTATTCGCCGCGGGGCGGGGTCGTCGTGGTCGCGATCCGGACCACGGATCAGGTGGCCCGTGACGGCCGGTCGTGCCTCCTGGTCGCGGTGCGCGACCAGGGGCCCGGCATTCCGGAGGCCGATCGCCAGCGCGTTCTGGAGCCGTTCGCGACCGGGAGCCTGGCGGCCAGGGTCGGTCGCGGCGCCGGCCTGGGGTTGGCGATCGTCGACCAACTGGTCGCGCTGCACGGCGGCCGGCTGCGGATCGGCGACGCGCCCGGCGGCGGGGCCAGCCTGGAGTTCACGTTGCCGCGGCCGGACTGAACGGGACGGGCGCGCACAGTCGGCGCGGTGGTGCGCGACAACTGCGCAGCGGCGGGGTCTCGCCGGCCGTTCACCGCCGTCGCGCCTGTGTTACAATCGCCCGGTCGTCGCCCTGTCCCGTCGTCGCTTCGCCGCGCCGGCGACCGGCGCTCGGCAGGTGTCCGAGTGCGGCCTCGTCCTTGCAAGACGCTGCCCGCGATTCCCGGATCCGGTTGCGGGGAGTGTCCCGCGCGCCGGGAAGCAGGCGGCGGGTAAGATGGAACTCATGAAGACAGACACCGATCAGCAAGTGCGCATCCTGGTCGTCGATGACGATGACCAGTTGCGCGTGATCCTCGCCGACCGGCTGAGCGCCATGGGACATCAGGTCAGCCAGACCGCCAGCCTGGCCGAAGGCTTGGCCCTGCTCGAGCGCGAGACCTGCCACCTGGTCTGCCTGGACGTGTACCTGCCGGACCAGCAGGGCCTGGAAGGCCTGCGGCGACTCCGCGAACTGCAGCCCCAGCTGCCGGTCATCATGATGACCGCGCACGGCACCATCGACCTCGCGGTCGAGGCCATGAAGCACGGCGCCTACGACTTCGTGACCAAACCCATGAACTTCAACCGGCTGGACCTGCTGGTCACGCGGGTCCTGGAGAACACCCAGCTGCGGACGGAGGTCGACTACCTGCGCCGCGCCGCCGACGCGCCCTACAGCGACATCGTGGGCGGGGACACCGGGCTGCGCGAGGTGATGGAGCAGGTTCGTCGCGTGGCCGCCAGCAGCGCCACGGTGCTCCTGCGCGGGGAGACGGGCACCGGCAAGGAGGTCATCGCGCGCGCGATCCACCGCCTGTCGCCGCGTCGGCAGAAACCGTTCGTCGTGGCCAACTGCGCCGCGATCCCGCGCGAGCTGATGGAAAGCGAGATGTTCGGCCACGTTCGCGGCGCCTTCACGGGGGCGGTGGGCACGCGCGCCGGCTTCTTCGAGACCGCCGGCGGCGGCACGCTGCTGCTGGACGAGATCGGCGATCTGGACCACGACCTGCAGGCAAAGATCCTGCGCGTCCTGGAAGAGGGCTCGTACCGCAAGGTCGGCGCCACGACCATGCAACAGAATCGATCCCGGGTGATCGCGTCGACGCACCAGCCGCTCGAACAGCTCATGACCGCGGGCCGGTTCCGCGAGGATCTGTTCTACCGCCTGAATGTGTACCCCATCGTGCTGCCGCCGCTGCGCGAGCGGGTGGACGACATCCCGGACCTGGCCCGGCACTTCCTCGGGCGTTGCCGCGAGGCGGTTCCGACGGCCGCGCCCGTGTTCACGCCCGCAGCCCTGGCCCTGTTGAAGGCGCATCCTTGGCGAGGCAACCTGCGCGAGCTGCGCAACTGCATGGAACGCCTGGCCCTGACCTGCCGGGAGCCCCAGGTTGCCGAAGAGGTGATCGCGCGCCTGTTGCATACCTCCGGCCCGACGGCGGCGGCGCCGCCGCACCAGGCGCCGGCGGCGACATCGTCGATGAGGGACCTCGAACGCCAGGCCGGGG
>VGXH01000030.1 GCA_016873405.1 bacterium | reverse complement strand
CACCAGCAGCACGAAGAGCGGGTCCGACGCCGCCTTGTGGGCGTGGATGAAGAAGACCTTGAGCGCGGCCGCCACCGCCAGGGCGACGGCCGCCGCGCGCGGGCCGGCCAGGTCGCGCGCGAGCCGGTGCAGCAGCAGGAGCGTGCCCGCGGCGGCCAGCAGGCTGACCACGACCGCAGCCCGGTACCAGCCGACGCCCAGCGGCGCCAGCGCGGCGTGGACGGGCACCAGCACCAAGGCGTGCAGCGGCCCCTTGAAGGGGTGGTTCGCCACCGCGAAGCGCCCGGCCGCCAGTTCCTGCGCGGCGGGCGCCAGCTCGGCGAAGAAGTCGGCCTCGACGCCCAGGTCGCCCAGCGGCGCCGTGCGCAGCGACACGACCAGGCCCAGCGCGGCGTAGGCGGCGACCGCCAGCAGCGGCCAGCGCCCGCGCCACCCCCCCTTGCCCACAAACCGCACCGGTGGACTCCCTTCTTGCGCCCGGCGGGATCCGACCCGCCGGCGGCGTCTCGAATGATTCGTCGCCGGCGCCCGCGGGGCAAGCGCGAAGCGCGCTCGCCCCGCCGCCCGGGCCCGAGCGCTGCCGCCCCGCCCCACCCCGGCGCGGCGGCGGCGGCGGCGCCGGCCGAGAACGCCGAGCGACCGCTGGTGTCCTGAGTCGGAAATACGCGGCCCTTTCGGCGAGTCATCCAGGCGCTCGGCCGCGTTGCTCCTCCTCGGCGTAGGTGGGCTACGCTCTCGCCGTCGCGCCTTGCCGGGCGCCTGGATGACTCGCCGAAAGGGCCGCGTATTTCCGACTCAGGGCACCAGTTTGCGGTTGAGATACCCCCGACACCGGCATAGAGTACCCGCACCGACAGCCGTTGGCGCTTGCGTCCTCAGCCCCGGGAGTGCGTGTTCATGTCCTCATTCGGATCGGCCCTCTGGTCATCGGTCGGGAAGAAGGTGATCACCGGGCTGACGGGCTTCCTGCTGGTCGGATTCGTCGTCGTCCATCTGCTCGGCAATCTCACGCTGTTCCTCGGCCCGGACGCCTTCAACGGCTACGCCCACTTCCTGGAGACGGCCGTGCACGGCTGGCTCATCTACGCCTTCGAGGCGGGCCTGCTGGTGATCGCCGCCTTCCATGTCGCGGCGGCGGTGACCGTGGCCGTCACCGACAAGCTGGCCGCGCGCAAGCAGGGCTACAAATACGCGCGCGACGCGGGCGGCCGCAGCCGCAAGACGCTGGCCTCGCGCTCGATGATCATCTCGGGCATCGTCATCCTGGTCTTCGTGATCGCGCACATCTTCATGTTCAAGTTCAACGCCGGCAACGCGTTCCCGAAGAACGCGGACGGGACGAAGAATCTCTACCAGGTCGTCGTGAAGGCCTTCAAGGATCCGTCCTTCGTCGCCTTCACGGTGGTGGCGATGATCCTGCTCGGGATGCACCTGCGACACGGCGCCTGGAGCGCCTTCCAGTCGCTGGGCTGGGCGAACGACCGCTGGCTGCCCTTCCTGACGCGGGCGGCGCTGGTCGTGTCGATCCTGCTGGCGATCGGGTTCATCCTGCTGCCGGTGGTGCTGTACATCAGCGGCGACCCGAACGCCGTCTCGCACGGAGGTCACTGAGATGACGACGGGCAACCGCGTCCTGGACGCCAGGATCCCCGCCGGCCCGCTGGCCGACAAGTGGGACCGCCACGCGATGGACAACCCGCTGGTGGCCCCGGGCGGCAACCGCCGGAAGTTCACCGTGATCGTGGTGGGCACCGGCCTGGCCGGCGGCGGCGCCGCGGCGACCCTGGGCGAGCTGGGCTACAACGTGCTCAACTTCTGCATCCAGGACACTCCGCGCCGCGCGCACAGCGTCGCCGCGCAGGGCGGCATCAACGCCGCCAAGAACTACCAGAACGACTCGGACAGCGTGCAGCGCCTGTTCTACGACACGATCAAGGGCGGCGATTACCGTTCGCGCGAAGCCAACGTCTACCGGCTGGCGCAGCTGTCGACGGCGATCATCGACCAGTCCGTGGCCATGGGCGTGCCCTTCGCGCGCGAGTACGGCGGCGCGCTGGCCAACCGCTCGTTCGGCGGCGTGCAGGTCAGCCGCACCTTCTACGCCCGCGGCCAGACCGGCCAGCAGCTGCTGCTGGGCGTCTACAGCGCGCTCGTGAGACAGGTCGAGGCCGGCACGGTCAGGATGTACCCGCGCCACGAGATGCTGGACCTGGTCGTGGTCGATGGCCGGGCGCGCGGCATCATCGTCCGCGAGCTGACCACCGGCGAGATCAAGCGCTTCGCCGCCGACGCCGTGGTGCTGGCCACCGGCGGCTACAGCCCGGTGTTCTACCTCTCGACCAACGCCGTCAACTGCAACACGACGGCGATCTGGCGGGCCCACCGGCGCGGCGCGCTGTTCAGCAACCCCTGCTACACGCAGATCCATCCGACGGCCGTGCCGCAGATGGGCGACTACCAGTCCAAGCTGACCCTGATGAGCGAGAGCCTGCGCAACGACGGCCGCGTCTGGGTGCCGAAGAAGCCGGGCGACAGGCGGCGCCCGAACGAGATTCCCGAGGCCGAGCGCGACTACTACCTGGAGCGGCGCTATCCCGCCTTCGGCAACCTGGTGCCGCGCGACATCGCGGCCCGGGCGGCCAAGGTCGAGTGCGACCAGGGCAAGAGCGCCTATTTCTCGTCGCAGTCGGTGTACCTGGACTTCGCCGACGCGATCAAGCGTCTGGGCAAGGATGTCGTGGGCGACCGCTACGGCAACCTGTTCGACATGTACCGCGAGATCATCGGCGACAGTCCCTACGACACGCCGATGATGATCTACCCCGCCCCCCACTACACCATGGGCGGGCTGTGGGTGGACTATGACCTGCAGGGCACGATCGACGGCCTGTTCGTGGCCGGCGAGAAAAACTTCTCCGACCACGGCGCCAACCGGCTGGGCGCCAGCGCCCTGATGCAGGGTCTGGCCGACGGCTACTTCGTGGTGCCGCGCGTGGTGGCCTCGTATCTGGCGGGCGCGAAAGTGTCCACGGTCAAGGCCGACCACGAGGCGTTCGCGGCGGTGGAGGACGAGACGCGCGCGCACCTCAAACGCCTGCTCGCGATCAAGGGCAAGCGCACGGTGCGGGACATCCACTGGGAACTGGGCCGCACGATGTGGGACAAGGTCGGCATGTCCCGCAACGCGGCGGGCCTGAACGAGGCGATCGCGACGATCGGCAAGCTGCGCGAGTCGTTCTGGCACGATCTGGCCCTGACCGGCTCGGCGGAGGACCTGAACAAGCAGCTCGAGCAGGCCAACCGCCTGTGCGACTACCTGGAGCTCGGCGAGCTGATGGCGCGCGACGCCCTCATGCGCGAGGAATCGTGCGGCGGCCACTTCCGCGACGAGCACCAGACGCCCGAGGGCGAGGCGAAGCGCGACGACGCCAACTTCGCCTTCGTCTCGGCCTGGGAGTACACGGGTCCCGGCAGGGAACCCGTGATGCACAAGGAACCGCTGGTGTTCGAGAACGTCGAACTGAAGACCCGCAGCTACAAGTAAGGGAAGGTTGGTCCGATGAGCGACAGTTCCGCGAGCAAGGGCGGCAGCGCCCCCGCCGGCATGACGATCCACCTGAAGGTCTGGCGGCAGCCCGGGCGCCGGGCCCCGGGCCGGTTCGTCGACTACACGGTGCACGGCATCCAGAAGGAGATGTCCCTCCTGGAGATGCTCGATATCCTGAACGAGGATCTCGTCCGGAAGGGCGAGGAGGCGCTCGAGTTCGACAGCGACTGCCGCGAGGGCATCTGCGGCACCTGCGGCCTGGTCGTCAGCGGCGTCGCGCACGGGAGGCACGCCGGCACGACGACCTGCGAGATCCGCATGCGGCAGTACCAGGACGGCGACACCATCACGATCGAGCCGTTCCGGGCCGGTCCGTTCCCGATCGTCAAGGATCTGGTGGTCGATCGCGAGTCCTTCGACCGCATCCAGCGCAAGGGCGGCTTCATCTCCACGAACGTGGGCTCGGCCCCGGACGGCAACGCCGTCCTGGTGCCCAAGGACGCCGCCGACAACGCCATGGACGCGGCCACCTGCATCGGCTGCGGGGCATGCGTGGCGGCCTGCCCGAACGCCTCGGCCTCTCTTTTCGTGAGCGCCAAGATCAGCCAGTTCGCGTGGCTGCCGCAGGGCGCGCCCGAGCGCGGCCGCCGCGCGCTGGCGATGATCAGGCAGATGGACAGCGAGGGCTTCGGCGACTGCTCCAACCACGGCGAGTGCGAAGCCGTGTGCCCGAAGCAGATCTCGATCCAGAACATCGCCAAGATGCGCCGCGAGTACATCAAGGCCGCCTGGGTCGGCGCCGACAAGGTGCGCAGTACCGGCGGCGAGTAGCGCCGGCAGCGAGTGGCGCCGGCAGCCACCAGCGGCGTCGAGGGGCAAGCACAGGGGTCCCGGGTTGTCCTCGCGCCTTCGGCGCTGCGGATTACCCGGGACCCCTGTGCTTGCCCCTCGACGCCGCCGGCGGTTGCCGGACGCTACTTCTCGTCGACGCCGCCGCCGCCGCCGGTGTTCGTCTTCTCGAGGATCGAAAGGGCGCCGCGCAACTGCGTGGCGCGGTCCTTTTCGCCGGCCTTCTGCCCGCGGCCGTCCTCCTCCCAGGCCAGGCACGACTCCGCCCAGGCGACGAGCGACGCCTGGAAGTCGAGCCGCGCCACGGCGCCGCGGCCGACCACGTAGTTCAGTTCGGCGACCAGGAGCTCCTGCAGGACGTCTTCCTCGAGGTTGCGCGGGTTCAGCGCCAGCAGCTTGTGCGCTTCCACGACCTCCCGGCCGTCGCTGAACCGGTAGGGCACCGGCAGGAACAGGCCCTCGATCGTCCACAGCAGTTCCTGCAGCGTGCCGGCGTCGTACCACAGGCGCGCGAGCACGTCCCCGCAGTCGTCGCCGTAGACCGGGACGCGCTGGATCCGGCCGTATTCCTGGTCGAAGTGCGCGCCGCCCTCGGCGGCCAGCAGCGCGCAGCGGAAGATCTGGGTCCACATCCCCAGCGTCAGGCCGTCGGTCGGGATCGCGCCCGCGTCGAGTTCCGCCAGCAGCCGCGTGATGTCGGGCTCGAAGCCGAAGTTGTTGCCCGCGGAATCCGGTCCGACGGTCACCGCGCGCGCGAGCGCGGTCGTCGGCAGGAAGGCCGTCAGCAGGTCGTTGTTGAAGGTCCCGTTGTGCAGGTCGGGGTCCACCGAGACCGTGTAGGCGCCGGCCGGAACGGCGAAGGCGTAGCGGCCCTCGGCGTCGGTCTGCACGGACAGCTGCAGGCCGCCGCCGTCGGAATCCAGGTCCACGACGACGCCCTCCAGACCCGGCTCGAACTCGGCCCAGACGCCGTCGCGTTCGGTGTCGGTGAACACCCTGCCGCTCACGATCCAGGGGGCGTCGGCGACGGCCGGCACCGCCAGCGCCGCCGCGACCCAGCCGAGCGAGGCGCCCTGCGGCGCGTACGAGGGAGTCGAGACGACCTCGACCGTGATCTCGGCGCAGCCGCCCGGGATCAGGATCGGCAGTTCGCGCGAATCCCATTGCGTCCCCTCGGGGCCGCCCATCGGATCCTCGAAGACCTGCGCGCCGGCGGTCGTGGTGACGACGACACGGGTCGGGCGGTCCGAGCCGACGCTGGCGGCCAGGATCACCAACTGGCCGAGCCGGTCCTCGACCGCGGGGGTCACGGCGAACGCCTGCGGCACGGTCGCGTTGAGCACGCCGGTGAACTTGAAGTAGGCCAGGTCGAGGCCGTCCCGCAGCGCGATCTCCGCCACGGTGCCGTCGTCCCAGATGACCACGACGCTGGCGCCGTCGTTCTCGTCGACGACCGAAGGGGCGAAGGAGAAGTCGGACACCGTCAGGGTGTTGACCCCCGGCTGCACCAGTCCCAGGGCTGTGATATCGGCCCGGTAGGCCGAGAAACGGTACGCCTCGCCCAGATGCGCGTAGAACCAGGTCGGGCCGCCGATCAGCTGACCTTGGACCTCCACGCCGTCGAGGCTGATCCGGTCGTCGCCCGCGACCGCCGTCGTGCCCCCGGCCCAGTAGGCGAGCACCTGGCGGATGGCGGCCCCCTGCGGCACGCTCACCGTCAGGTCGGCTGCGGTGGCGCCGACCAGCGACACGCCGCCGTGCGACACGCCCGAGCCGGCGGCGATGGCGAGCGACGGGGGCCCGAGCGCCTCGCTGCCGTCCTTGTCGGACTGCGGCCCGTCGATCCCCGACACGAGCGGCGCGCCGCCCGGCAACTCGCGGCCGCAGCCGGCCAGAAGCGCCAGCACGGCGGCCAGTCCCAGAAGTCCCCTGCTGTATCGTGACATGGCGGTCTCCTTGGCTGTGCTGCAACGGGGATGGCCCTGAACGAGCCAAACGGGCGACCGGCTGCCCCGGCGACAGGCGGCGGCCGGCCAGCCCCCAGAATATCACAATTCCCGGTTGCCGCTGGGGAATAATCCTTGCCGGATGGGCCGGTCCAGCCGCCCGAGCCCCGGCTGCGGCGGCCGTCGACGTCGCGCAGGGGAGCGTGGATCGGCCGCGCCCGCCCGGTCGCGGACCACGGCCCGCGATCAGGGCAGGGCGCCGCCGCCGGCGCCCTTCGGCCGCACGCGGTCGGCCCAGGCCTGCAGCGAATCGGCCTGGGCCAGGCGGCCGAGGTCGCGGACGACCTTCTGGTAGTCGTCGAGGAACTCCGCCAGGTCCGGGTGGTCGCTGCCCAGGCCGGCGTCGAAGATGCGCAGCGCGCGCTCGAAATACCCCTCGGCTTCGCCGGGCCGGCCTTCTTCGCGGAGCAACCGCCCCATGTCCCGCAGGGTCCAGCCCACGTCCGGGTGGGCCTCGCCCAGGGCGGCGCGGCGGATGGCCAGGGCCCGTTCGTAGTCGGCGCCGGCCTCGGCCCACCGCCGCTGGTCCCGCCGCAGGTTGCCGAGGTTGTTGAGCGTCTGCGCCACGTCCGGATGCGTGGCGCCCAGCACCTTCTCGCGGGCCGCCAGCGCGCGCCGGTACAACGGCTCCGCTCCGTCCAGATCGCCCTGCTCGTGAATCACCAGGGCCAGGTTGTTGAGGGCTGTCGCCAGTCGCGGGTGCTCGGGGCCGAGGATGCGCTCGTAGATGCCGGCCGCGCGCTGGTACATCTGACGGGCTTCGCGGTACCGCTTCTGGTGGTGGTAGAGGAGCGCCAGGTTGTTGAGGCCCTTCGCGACGTCGGCGTGATCCTCGCCGTAGGCCGCCTCCCAGATGGCCAGGGCCTGCAGGTAGAGCCGCTCGGCCTCGTCGAAGCGGCCGCGGTTCCAGCCGAGGATGGCCAGCGAGTTGTAGCTGGCGGCCACCTCGGTCGAACGCGGACCCAATTCGGCCAGACGGATGTCCAGCGCCTGCCGGTAGAGCGGATCGGCCTCCTCGTAGCGGCCCTGGCGCCGGTACACGCTGCCCAGGTCGGTCAGGCCGCCGGCCAGTTGCAGTCGCCCGTCGCGGTCGGCTTCGTCCACCAGCGGCATCGCCTCCCGCAGCGCCCTTTCGGCGTCCGCGTAGCGGGCCAGGTCCAGGTAGAGGTCGGCCAGCTCGCCGAGCGAGGCGGCGAGATCCGAAGCGGGCACGCCGGGCTGGCTCCGGCGGAGATCGAGCGCCCGCTGGAGATTCGGTTCGGCCGCCTCGTACAGGCCGAGCTTGCGGTACACGGTGCCCATCGTGCCGAGCAGCCGCGCCTGCGTCAGCGGCTGGCCCGCCAGCTCGGTCCCGATGCGTTCGCTGCCGGCGTCAAGGATCTCACGGGCGGTGATCGTGTTGCCGCGGGCCTGATCCGGGTCCGACACCTGGAACAGGCCGACGAGAAAGCCGGAAACCTGCTGTGCCGTCTCGGCCTCCAGGCGCGCGCGCCGCTCCGCGCTGACGGCGCGGATCATGCCCGCGGTCGTGCCGGCGATGCCGAGCAGGACGGCCGCCAGCGCGACGCCGCCCGCCACCACGCCGGTGCGGTGCCGGCGCACGAACTTGCGTACGCGGTAGCGCTTCGACGGCGGCCCGGCGCCGACCGGCTGGTCCTCCAGGTGCCGGCGCACGTCCTCGGCCAGGGCGCTGGCCGAATCGTAGCGACGCTCGCGGTCCTTCTCGAGCGCCTTCATCACGATCCAGTCGAGGTCGCCCCTGAGCCCGCGCACGAGCGCGGCGGGCTCGCAGTCGCGGCAGCGCGCCAGATCCGTCAGCACCTGGGGCGTGTGGCGGCTGATCGTGGTCGCGCGGACGCTGGGTCGCGGGGGTTCCACCTCGCGGATGACCTGCAGCACCTCCAGGAAGCTCATCGCCGCCAGGTCCTCGCGCCGGAAGGGCCGCTGCCCCACCAGGAGCTCGTAGAGCAGGACGCCCAGCGCGTAGACATCCGTCCGCGTGTCCAGGCCCTCGCCCGTCAGACCCGTCTGCTCGGGACTCATGTACTCCGGGGTGCCGATGAGCTGCCCGGCGCCGGTGCTGAGGGTGTCGTCGAGGGGCGAGCGGTCCAGCGCCTTGGCCACGCCGAAGTCGATGATCTTCGGCAACGGCTGCCCGTCCACCTCGGTCACCAGTACGTTCGACGGCTTGAGGTCGCGGTGGATGATCGCCTTCTGGTGCGCGTGCTGCACCCCCTCGCAGACATGGACGAACAGCTCGAGGCGCCGCCGGAGGCTGAGACTCTCCTGGTCGCAGTAGACGTTCAGGGGCACGCCCTCGACGTACTCCATGACGAAGTACGGCCGACCCTCCTGCGTCGCGCCGGCGTCCAGCACGCGGGCGATGGCGGGGTGGTTCATCATCGCCAGCGCCTGGCGCTCGGAACTGAAGCGGGCGATGAACTCGGCCGTGTCCATGCCGCGCTTGACCATCTTCAGCGCGACGCGCCGTCGGATCGGCTCCTGCTGGTCCGCTTCCCAGACCAGGCCCATGCCGCCCTCGCCGATCCGGCGGCACAGCAGGTAGGGTCCGATGCGCCGGCCCTCGGCGACGGGGTCGCTCTCGGCGCCGGAAGCGCCGGCGCCCGGGTCGCGCGGGACGCCCGGCGGCGTGGCGCCGCCCGCGTCCGCGTCCGCGCGCGCCGGCAGATCGAGTGTGCGGTCGTCGTCGTCCACGACGGCTCTCCCGGCGGCTGGGACGGTGGAGCGGGAAGCAGGGCGCAGGACCGGCTCCGGGCCGGACGGGAGCCCGGGCGCCGGTGGCGGACTCCCAGCCTACCACCCCGCCACGCTGGCCGTCAACGCGGGCGCCGCCGACGCGGGCGCTGGCGCCGGCGGGGCCGCGCGTGCACTATTGGCCACCCTGTCGCCGCCGCCCACCCGTCGCCCGGAGCCGCGCATGATCGCCCTGGCCAACGTCTCGAAGCGCTACGGCAGCCAGATCCTCTTCGTCGAGGCGTCTCTGCAGGTCAACCCCGGCGAGAAGATCGGACTGGTCGGCCCCAACGGCGCCGGCAAGACGACGCTGCTGCGGATGCTCGTCGGCGCGGAGGCGCCCGATGAAGGCACGGTCTCGATTCCACGGCAGTTGAGCCTCGGCTACTTCCGCCAGGACATCGGCGAGATGGCCGGGCGCCCGGTGCTGGACGAAGCCATCGCCGGCAGCGGCCGGCTGGGCGACCTCCACCACGAGCTGCACGAGATCCAGCTCGCGCTGGCCGACCCCGATCAGGCCGACCGGCTGGAGGAACTGCTCGCGCGCTACGCCCACGTGCAGGACGAGTACAACCACGCCGGCGGCTACGACCTCGAGGCCCGCGCCAGAGAGGTGCTGCAGGGGCTGGGCCTGGACGACGCGCAGATCGACGGCGACGTCGGCGCGTTGTCCGGAGGCTGGAAGATGCGCGTCGGCATGGCCCGCGTGCTGCTGGGCCGGCCCGATGTCCTGCTGATGGACGAGCCCACCAACCACCTCGACATCGAATCGATCCTCTGGCTGGAGAGATTCCTCACGAGCTACCCGGGCGCCGTGTTGATGACCTGCCACGACCGCGACTTCCTGAACCGCGTCGTCGGCCGGATCATCGAGATCGACGGCGGCGAGTTCATCTCCTACACCGGCGACTACGCGTTCTACGAACGGCAGCGCGCGATCCAGGCCGCCAACCAGCAGGCCCAGTACGAGCGCCAGCAGGCGATGCTGGCCAAGGAGCGGCGCTTCGTCGAACGCTTCGCCTCGCACGCCGCCAAGGCGGCGCAGGTGCAGAGCCGCGTCAAGAAGCTGGACAAGCTGGACCTGGTGACCCCGCCCCGGCAGCGGCGCGTGGTCGAGTTCGAGTTCCGGAAACCGCCGCGATCGGGCGAGGAT
>VGXH01000029.1 GCA_016873405.1 bacterium | reverse complement strand
TTTTTCGACGCCGAACCCTAGATCACGGCCTTTGCCTTCAGTTGCGCCAGTTCGACCTCGCCCAGACCCAGGCGGCCGAGCACCTCGGCGTTGTGCTGCCCCAGCGTCGGCGGCGGCGTCGCCACGGACCCGTCGGCCCCGTCGAACACCCCCGTCAGGCCGAAGACGTCGATCTCGCCGAGGCCGGGAACGTCGGTCTTCTGCAGGACGCCGCGATGCCGGACCTGCGGCTGCCGCAGCGCCTCCTTCAGGCTCAGGATCTCGCCGCTGGGCACGTCGCGCGCGTTGAGCGCCGTCACCCAGTGCGCCGTCGGCTTCGTCGCGAGCCGATCCTCGAGCAGCGGGGTGAGCGCCCGGCGGTTCTTCTTCCGCGTGTCGCGCTCCTGGAACCGCGGGTCGGTCTTCAGCCCGGGCAGTTCCAGCACGTCGCAGACGGCCTCCCACTGCTCCTGCTTGTTCGCGGCGATGTTGACGTGGCCGTCCAGCGTCCGGAAGGTGCCGCTCGGCGCCGCGGTGAAGTTGTCGTTGCCCATCACCACGGGCTCCTCGCCCCCGATCAGCAGGTTCGCGGCCACCCACCCCATGAGCGGCATGATGGAATCGAGCAGCGCCACGTCGAGGCTTTGACCCTGCCCGGTGCGCTCGCGGTGGTAGAGCGCCGCCATCACGGCGAAGGCGGCGTTCAGCCCGCCCACCGTGTCGCAGACCGGGAAGCCGGCGCGCAGCGGCGTCAGGCGCTCGTCGCCGTTGATCGACATCTCGCCCGAGAGCCCCTGGATGATCTGGTCGTAGGCCGGCTTGTCGGCGTCCGGGCCGGTCTGCCCGAAGCCGGAGATGGCGCAGTAGACCAGGCGGGGGTTGACCTCGCGCAGCACCGAGTAGCCGATCCCGAGGCGGTCCATCACCCCCGGCCGGAAGTTCTCGATCACGACGTCGGCGTCCTTCGCCAGGCGCAGGAAGATCTCCCGGCCTTCGGGGCTCTTGGTGTTGAGGGTCACCGACTTCTTGTTCGCGTTCTGGGCCAGGAAGCTCGTCCCCATGAGCTTCTGGTTGTACTCCGGGACGATGCCCAGCTTGCGGGCCAGGTCGCCGTCCCTCGGGTTCTCGATCTTGATCACCTCGGCCCCCAGCAGCGCCAGGTGCAGCGAGGCGAACGGACCGGACAGGACGTTCGTCAGGTCCAGGACCTTGACCCCTTCGAGAATGCGCGGCTTGCTCGTCATCGCAGTCTCTGCCTCCCCGCCTCGCCGGCGGTCAGTAGGAAAGCGGGCCGGTCCGGTGGACCCGGCCCGGCATCTCCCGTCCGAAGTGCCCGGCCACGTCGCGGGCCAGCTCGACCAGGCCGTCCAGGTCGATCTCCGACCTGAGCCCGCGACGGCGCAGCGCGTGCACGAAGTCCTCGGTGGCGACGTTGCCCGCCGCCACCTTCGTGAACGGGCAGCCGCCGAGCCCCGCGAACGACGTCTCGAAGCTGGTGACCCCGGCTTCGAGCGCCGCGAAGACGTTGGCCAGGCCCAGGCCGTAGGTGTCGTGGAAGTGGGGGGTGCAGCGGATCGCCGGCGAGATCTCCCGGATGCGGCCGAACAGCTCGCGCACCTGGTGGGGATGCGCGTGCCCGGCCGTGTCGGCCAGGCTGATGCTCATGAGCCCCGCCTCCGCGTAGGCCCGCACGATGTCCAGCACCCGGTCGGCGGGGATGCGCCCCTCGAAGCCGCACCCGAACGCGCTCTGCACCGAGACCTGCACCGCCTTGCCGGCGGCCACCGCCTCGCGCGCGGCGGCCACGATGCGCGCCTGGGCCTCCGCGGTGGACATCCCCGTGTTCTTGCTTTTGTGCGTGTCGGAGGCCGAGACGCCCAGGCAGAACAGCCCCACTCCGCACGCCAGGCCGCGCTCGAGCCCCTTCTCGTTGAGCACGAGGCCGGAGAGGACGGTCCCCTCCGGCCTCTCGGCCGCCAGCGCGCGGAACAGTTCGTCCGTGTCGGCCATCTGCGGCACCTTCTCCGGGTGCACGAAGGAGCCAACCTGGACGATGTCGACACCCGCCGCGACGCAGGCGCGGATCCACTCGAGCTTCTTCGCCGTCGCGACGACCTGCGGCTCCGCCTGCAGCCCGTCGCGCGGTCCGACCTCGTGCACGATGATCGCCTGCATCGCGAACCTCCGCCCGGCTAGAGCTTCCGCGCGATCGCCTCGCCCATCTCCAGCGTGGTGGCGCTGCCGCCCATGTCGTAGGTGAGCACCTTCCGCTCGGCGATGACCGCCGCGACGGCCTTCTCCAGGCGCGCGCCCTTCTCGGTCTCCCCCAGCCAGTCCAGCATCATCTTGCCCGCCAGGATGGTCGCGATCGGATTGACCTTGTACTGGCCGGCGTACTTCGGCGCGCTGCCGTGGGTCGGCTCGAAGACCGCGAGCTTGTCGCCGATGTTGCCGGAGCAGCCGAAGCCGAGGCCGCCCACCATCTGCGCCGCCAGGTCGCTGACGATGTCGCCGAACATGTTGGTCGCCACCAGCACGCTGTAGCTCTTGGGGTTCTTCAGCAGCCACATGCAGATCGCGTCGATGTTCGCGTCGTCCATCTGGATCCCGGGGTAGTCCTTGGCGATGCGCCGTCCCGCCTCCAGGAACATGCCCTCGGTGGCCCGCACCACGTTGGCCTTGTGGATGATGGTGACCTTCGGGTAGTTGAAGCGCTTGGCGTGCTCGAACGCCGCGCGGATGATGCGCTCGCAACCGGCCTGGCTGTTGATCTTGCAGGTGATCGCGTAGGTGCCGTCCTGCATCTTCGCGAAATGCCCGAAGGGCTTGCTGAGCCTGGTCAGGACGTCCTTCACTTCGGCCGGCACGGGGCTGAACTCGACGCCGGCGTAGAGGTCCTCGGTGTTCTCGCGGAACACCACCAGGTCGATCCCCTCCTGATAGTTGAGCGCGTTGCCCGGGTACGCCTTGCAGGGGCGCAGGCAGGTGTAGAGGTCGAAGAGCTGGCGCATCCGCACGATCGGGCTGCGGTAGATGAGGCCCTTGCCCTGCAGCTCGGGGATCAGCTCGCTCTCGGAATCCTTCACCGGCTTGGAGGTGATGGCGCCGAAGAGGGCCGCGTGCGAGTTCTGCAGCAGCTTGACGGTGCGCTCGGGCAGGGCGTCGCCCTCCTGGCGCCAGAATTCCCAGCCGATGTCGCCGTGGGTGTAGGTGGCCTCGAACTTCACCGCGTCCAGACAGATCCTGGTGGCCTCCATGACCTCGACGCCGACCCCGTCACCGGGCAACCACGCGATCTTGTGCATGCGCCTGCTCTCCCTCCCGGCGTGCCGCCGGCTCCTGCGCCCCGCCGGGCCGCGCGCCGCCTGCGCGACCGGTCCCGGCCCGGCAATTCATGCGTTTCCGGAATCACCGCGCTCCCGACCCAGCGGGGTCAGGGGGCGCCATGGGCACAATATCCTTGCCTTTCGGCCATTTGAACACCAAGATCCGGTTCGCCTGGGACGATTTCTTTGCAGGAGTTCATGAGAAAAACTCATGATCACAGGAGGCGTCGATGAGCCGGATCCTCCCCTCCCTGACCGCCCTGCAGTGCTTCGAGGCGGCGGTGCGGCACCTCAGCTTCACGCGCGCCGCCCAGGAGCTGAACGTCACCCAGAGCGCGGTCAGCCGGCAGATCCGGCAGCTGGAGGATTTCATCAGGCGGCCGCTCTTCTGGCGCCACAAGCAGCGGCTGGCCCTGACCGAGGTCGGCGAGGTCTACGCGGTCGCCGTGCGCGAGCTCCTGGACCGCGCCGAGGCCGCGACGCTGCAGGTGATGGCCTACGGCAGCGCCGGCGGCCTGCTGACGATCGCGCTGCCGCCCACGTTCGGGTCGCGCTGGCTCATCCCGCGGCTGGGCGATTTCACGTCGCGGCACCCCGACATCCAGCTCAACCTCGTCTCGGAGATCAAACCCTTCGACTTCGCGGGCAGCGACATCGACATCGCCGTCCACTTCGGCGACGACATCTGGCCGGGCGCCGTCTGCCACCGCCTGATGGGCGAGGTCGTCGTGCCGGTCGCGGCCCCCTCGCTGCTGGGGGGGCGTTGGCCGCAGCCGCGCCGGCCCGAGGACGTCGGCCGCCGCACGCTGCTGCAGCACGTGACGCGCCCCCAGGCCTGGCAGGAATGGCTGCAGGCCTGCGCCGTGGACGGCGTGGACGGGTTGGCGGGCCCCCGCTTCGAGCAGATCCACATGGTGATCCAGGCGGCGGTCGCCGGCCTGGGCATCGCGGTGCTGCCGCGCTTCCTGATCCAGGAGGAGCTGACCGGCGGACGGCTGGCCGTGCTGATCGACCGGCCCGTCCGCAGCCGGCACGCCTACCACCTGGTGCACCCGCAGCGGAAGTCCGACGACCGGCGGGTCATGGCGTTCCGCGACTGGCTGCTGGCGGCGTGCGCGGCGCAGGAAGCGTCGCTCTAGCGCGCCCCGGTCGCGGTCAGTCCCCGGCCAGCCACATCTGCGCCGCGCGCGCCGGCACGAACAGCCGGAACCGCTCGCCCGCCAGTTCCAGTTCGTGCCCGTGGACGAGATCGCGCCAGGCGCCGGGATTCCGCAGGCCCCAGGTGCCGAACTCGACCCACTGGTCGAAGCCGGCCTTGTTGACGGCGACGAGGCCGCGCTCACCGCGCCGCCAGACGAGCAGCGTGTCGCTGGCGTGCAGCACGACCATCGGCTCGCCGTGCACGGCGTTGTGGAAGCGGACCATCGCCGCCAGGTCCGGGCGCCGCCACGCGTCGCGCCACCGGCCGCGGTCCGCCTCGCACGGGGACTCGTCGTGGTCGGTGTAGACCAGCGGCACGCCGCCGTCGCGCCCCAGGATGTAGGCGTACGCCAGGTGCTCGTCCTGCGGGTCCAGCAACCAGGGCCGGAACACGTCGTTGTGCGGGATGTCGTGGTTCACCGCGAAGGTCACCGCGCGATCCCAGGGCAGCGCGTTGCCGTCGCGCGCGGGATCGGCCAGCGCGCGCAGCGACCCGCCCAGGGCAAAGGCCTCGCGGATCGTGTGGAAGAGCGGGAAGTCGTAGGCCGAGATCCAGGTCTCGCGCAGGAACGGCCCCAGGAACACGCGCTCGTCGTGGTCGCCGCCCGTCAGCACCTCGCCGAACCAGAACCGGCAGCGCACCTCTGGCCGGTCGGCGAGATTGTCGATCATCCGCTCGGTGATGTGCTTGATGGCGTCCACGCGGAAGCCGTCGAAGCCCATGGCGATCAGCGCGTCCACCAGCAGGCGCTGCTGCCCGAGGACCCACGCGGAGTCCTTGAGGTCGGGCAGCCCCGACAGGTTTTGCTGCTGAACGGCCCCGCGATCGCCCCACTCCGCGCCCTCGATCTCGCCGGCATGGTTGAAGTCGGAGACGGAAAACAGCCCGCCCGAGAGATCGCCGTAGAGACGGTTCTCCTCGTAGAGGGCCGGCTGCCGGCGGTAACGCTCCAGTTCCGTCCGGCCCGGGAAGTCGAAGCGGTCGTCGCGGGCCTCGTTGGCCATGTGGTTCAGCACCAGGTCGGCGTAGACGCGCACGGGGGCGTCGCCGGCGTGGCAGGCCGCAATCAGCGCCGCGAGTTCCTGCTTGCCGCCGAGGTGCGACAGCAGGACGCGATAGTCCTTCGGCTGGTAGCGCTGCCACCACTGCGGCCCGTCGGGATCGGAGTACAGCGGCGGCGGGATCAGGATGGCGCCGTAGCCGGCGCGGCGGATCTCCTCGAGTCGGGCGAGGATCTCCGCGTACTTCCAGTTGAACGCGTGCAGGATGACGTCAGGCATCGCCCGGGCTTCCCTGCGGGGGCGCCGGCATCACGAACCAGAGCACCGCGTAGACCAGGATGCCGGGAAACGCGGCGCTGCAGATCGACAGGACGACGTACGCGAGGCGGAAGCGGCCCGGCGACCAGCCGAGGCGCTCGGCCAGGCCGCCGCAGACGCCGGCGAGCACCTTGTCGCGGGAACGGCGGACGGGGGTTCCGGGGTCGGACATGTGGGCCTCCTTCGACGGCGGTACCGGGGGATGAGCGCCATACCCCGGCCGCCGCTCCGGTATTCGCCGGCGGGGCGGCGGGAGTATGCTTCATGTCCGCGCGGACGGTCAATCGGGCCGGCGATCGGACCGGCGATAGGCGACAAGCATCAGACTGTATCGAGACGCCGTCGGCCGACGGCCTGCCCCCGCGATCGCGCGCGGATCTGGAGACTTCGACTTCGACCTGCTAGTTTTGTGGCACAAACGCTGAAGAAGTACTGCTCGGACCTTTCACCCGAGAGGAGTCAGCGATGTCGGCCACGATGCGCCCGCGCCTGTTGTCCCTCCTGCCGGTGCTCGCCCTCTGCGCCGCCGCCGCCGCGCAGAGCGCCGCCGCCGCCGCGCAAAGCGCCGCCGCCGCCGCGCAAAGCGCCGCGACCGCCGTCGAGCCCAGCGCCGACACCCAGGCCTGCCTCGACTGCCACGCCGTCGTCACGCCGGGCATCGTCGCCGACTGGCAGGGCAGCCGCCATGCCCGGGTCACGCCGGCCGCGGCCGTCGCGCAGGAGCCGCTGCAGCGCCGCATCTCCACCGAATCGGTGCCCGCCGGCCTGGCCGAGACGGTGGTCGGCTGCGCGGAATGCCACACGCTGAACGCCGACGAGCATCCGGACAGCTTCGAGCACAACGGCTACGTCATCCACACGGTGGTCTCGCCGGCCGACTGCGCCGGCTGCCACCCGGTCGAGGTCGGGGAGTTCGCCGACAACCTGATGGGACAGGCCCACGGCAACCTGGTCGACAACCCGCTCTACCGGCAGCTGGTCGACGCCGTCAACGGCGCGCACGTGTACGAGCGCGGCGCGTTGACCTTCCACGGCTCGGACCCCGCCACCGACGCCGAATCGTGCCTGTCCTGCCACGGCACCGAGGTCAAGGTCGTCGGCGCCGAGGTTCGCGACAGCGACTTCGGCGAGATGGAGATCCCCGTCCTGTCGGGCTGGCCCAACGGCGGCGTCGGCCGGGTGAACCCCGACGGCAGCAAGGGCGCCTGCTCGGCCTGCCATACGCGGCACCGGTTCTCGATCGAGATGGCCCGCAAGCCCTACACCTGCGCGCAGTGCCACAAGGGTCCGGACGTGCCGGCCTACCCGGTCTACGAGGTCAGCGTGCACGGCAAGATCCAGAAGTCGCTGGACAAGGACTGGGACTACCAGGCGGTGCCCTGGACCGTCGGCCGCGATTTCACCGCGCCCACCTGCGCCACCTGCCACGCCAGCGAGGTGGTCGACGAGCAGGGCGAAACGCTCGCCAGGCGCAGCCACCGCATGAACGACCGCCTGCCGTGGCGGATCTTCGGCCTGCCCTACGCGCACCCCCACCCCGTCGCGGCCTGCACGGCCCCCATCGTCAACGCCGCCGGGCTGAACCTGCCCACGAACCTGGACGGGACGCCGGCCGGCGCGTTCCTCATCGACGCCGACGAGATGGCCGCGCGCCAGGGCCGGATGGAGGCGGTCTGCCTCGGCTGCCACAGCGGGCAGTGGGTGGACGGCCACTTCGCGCGCCTGGACAAGGCCATCGCGACGACCAACGACCTGACGCTGCAGGCGACGAAGATGCTCGGCGAGGCCTGGGCCGAAGGCCTGGCCGAGGGGATCCCGCAGGGCGCCAGCCCCTTCGACGAGGCCATCGAACTGAAGTGGGTCGAGCAGTGGCTCTTCTACGGCAACTCGGTGCGCTTCGCTTCCGCCATGGGCGGCGCCGACTACGGCGTGTTCGCCGATGGCCGCTGGGCGCAGCACCGGAACCTGCAGGAGATGCTCGACTACCTGGGGTTCCTGCGGGCGGGCAAAGCGCGGAAGTAGAGTCACGAAAACAGAGGCGCGGCAATAGGGGCGCGGAACCCCGAAGGCGGCCATGGCGACGACGCCGCGCCCATCCGGCTGGATACCCGGCCGCCCCGGTCGTCGTCTGTTCAGGGGCGATGTGGGCGCCACCGGCGCCGGGCGGCGGCGGGTATCCTCGCCCGAGCATCAGGTGTATATTCGGCGTTCACTCGGCCGTCATCCGCGGCCCGACCTGCATCCACGATCGGGAGACGATCCGCGCGTGCTCGCCAGGTCCCACAGGAAATTCCACGGGCCCGGGTCGGCATTGGCCGCCCTGCTTCTGCTCCTGCTTCCGGCGCTGGCCCCCGCGCCGACGCGCGCCGCCGTCTTCAACATCCACCTGCACTCGGACAGCAATCCCGACTACACGACGGTCGAGTCGTTCCTGGAGACCGCGCTCCCGGTGTGGGGCGATCCGCAGTCGCAGGCCGTCGCGCTCTGGCGCTGGGGGGTGCGGAACCGGCGGCAGACCTCGGCCACGTTCGAGGACGACCGCAGCCTCTACGACCCGGTGCTGATGTTCAACGACTACGCCAACACCTACTGCGCCTTCATCGCCGGCGCGTTGCAGGCGCAGGTCGAGGCGCTGGGCCCTCCCTGGCGGGCCCGCTACGTCGAGCTGGCCGACCACACGGTGATGGAGATGTCGTGGGACGACGGCCTCAACTGGCACCTGTTCGACGCGTCGATGAACATCTACTGCCACGACGACGCCGGTGTCGTGGCCTCGGTGGAGCAGATCCGCGCCTCGGCGCAGAGCGAGCTGTCGCTGCAGCTGGGCGAGACCGGACCCGTGCCCGGACACCACTACCTCTACAACTTCGCGCCCGAGTGCGGCTCGAACCCCGTGAATCCCGCCCGCGCAGGCGATCTGGCCTATCCCTGGGGCTACCGCATCGCCGCCGACCAGCCGATCCCCTACGCCCGCACCCTGCGCAACGGCGCCGACTCCTACCTGGCGGGCGTGCAGTACCAGGACGACTTCACCCACGCGCGCCTGGGGCATCGCTACCGCCTGAACCTCAGGCTGGGCGAGAGCTACACGCGCTACTGGGACCACCTCGGCGAGACGCAGGACTACTACCGGGCCGACTCGCAGGGCCAGGACCCCGACGATACGCACGCCGCCGGCGACCTGCGCGGCAACGGCCTGTGGCGCTTCCGGCCCGACCTGTCGACGACGGCCTACCGCCGGGTCCTCTACGGGAAGAGCGGGATCGTCCACCGCGGAGAATCCGGCGGCACCGGGCCCAACCTGCGCCCGACCGCGACGGGCGTGGCGTCCCAGGTCACCTTCAAGGTCTACGGCGCCAACGTGATCACGTCGGCGCTGGTCGACCTGCGCGCCCGGCGCGGCGCGGCGGGCGACGTGTTGCGCCTGCGCGTCTCGCGCGACGCGGGCCGCAACTGGACGACGGTCTGGACCGCGACGACGACCGGCACGATCGACACGCAGATCCCGTTGCCGGCCGCGATCCTCGGCGGGGCCCGCGATTACCTGTGCCGCGTGGAGATGACCGCTGCCGCGTCGGCCGCCTCGTGCGGCCTGGACGAGATCGAACTGACCACCGTGACGCAGCTCAACCGCCTGGCGCTGCCGGGACTGGTGCGCGGCGCGAACGCGGTGCGCCTGCACCTGGGCGAGCAGCGGGAATCGCACATGCTCTGGCCGGCGCTGCACGACGCGGGCTGGGGACCGCAGTACCTGACGACGGCGCAGGCGAGCGCCAACATCAGCGCCGACGACAGCTCGGAGCGCTTCTGGCAGGCGGTCCTGCGCCCGGCCGTCGGCGGCGCGCCGGCCCAGGTGACCTGGCGCTTCACGACGCCGACGGACATCATCGGCCTGCGCTACGGCGGCAGCCTGTTCGCGCGCGAGACGGGTCCCCTGGACCGGGTCGACCTGGCCCACGCCTTCGGCGCCGGCGAGTTCGTGACCGACGCGACGTTCGACGCCTCATCGTCCCGGACCTGGGACGGCCGCCTCTACGCCGAGCCCGCCGCGTTGCCGTCCGGCCAGCGCGAGGTGCGGCTGCGCTACGGCTTCGGCAGCTCGCACGGGGCTTCAGCGATGAGCACGGGCATCCAGGACGCGCTGATGTTCGTGGAGTACGCGCCCATCGACCCGGTGCGGCAGCCCGTGGAAGTGACCTGGTGCTGGGTGGAGCATCGCCCAAGCGGCGATGTCGAACGCCGGCACACGCGCCTGGTCGCGGGTCCCGACGAGACCTGGCGGATCAACGTCGGCGGCGACCGCGACCCGACGCTCAGGTGGGTGCGCGTCAACCTGCCGGGCGGCAATCCCGACGGCGCTGTGCCCCAGGGCTACCACGACGGGATCGATGTCGGCGCGGGCGCCGGCCGCGACCGGCAAGCCGTGCGGTTCCGCTGGCAGGACAACGTCGCCCGGGGCGCGCCCTACGGCGTCAGCCGCGCCGCCTGGAGCGGCAACGGCGATGGCGGCGGAGGCGAGCTGACCAACGGCTGCATCGTGCC
>VGXH01000028.1 GCA_016873405.1 bacterium | reverse complement strand
CCGCCGCCTGGCGCAGGCGCTGCAGGTCCAGCCCGGGCCGGACGGCTGGTTCACGGAACTCAACTACAACAGCGATCCGACCGCGACCAACCGCGGCGGCATCTACGTCGCCGGCGCCTGCCAGGGCCCCAAGGACATCCCCGATACGGTGGCCCAGGCCTCCGCGGTGGCGGCCCGGGTCCTCGGCAGCGTCATCTGCGGCTCGATCCCGACCGCCCACGAGCCTTTCTCGCACCTGGCCGTCGAACAGCGCGCCGCCATCCTCGCCGCGGCGCCACCGGAGGGGTAAGCATGGTCGTTCGCGCCAACCCGCACTTGATCGACGAGCTCGAGAAGTACGGTGCGCAGGATGTGGTCAAGTGCTACCACTGCGGCAACTGCAGCGCCACCTGCCCCTTCTCGGGCGGCGCCTATCTCTTCCCGCGCAAGTCGATGCGTTACCTGCAGATGGGACTGGAGTCCCGGCTGCGCGGCACGCTCGAACCCTGGCTGTGCTACTACTGCGGCGAATGTTCGGACCAGTGTCCGCGGCAAGCCGAGCCGGGCGAGACGATGATGAGCATGCGCCGCTGGCTCACGTCCCGCTACGACTTCACGGGCATCTCGTCGCTGTTCTATCGCTCCTGGCGCGCCGGGCTGCTGGCGATCGTGATCGTCGGCCTGCTGACCGGCCTCGGGCTGGTCTGGTTCGGGCTGGCCCGCGGCAGCCTCAGCGTCTACGACGGCGAGGGCGCCTTCCTGCCGGCGGAGGCCATCCACCGGTTCGACTGGGCGATGGCGGCGGTGCTGGTCCTGCTGCTGGGCATCAACTGCGCCCGCATGTGGTGGTTCACGATCGGCAGCGACCACGGCCTGCGGGTGCCGCCGCTCGAATATCTCCGCCAGTTGCCGCGGCTGCCGCTGCACTTCCTGACCCAGAAGCGGTACCGCGAGTGCGACCGCAAGCGACCGTGGGCGATCCACCTGGCGCTCATGCTGAGCTATCTCTCGATGCTCATCCTGATCATGTTCTTCCTGCCGCAGGTGCAGCAGGGTCCGGAGATCAACTGGGCGGTCCACGGCCTCGGCTATGCCGCCGCCCTCGGCCTCATCGCGACGACCGTGTACGCCCTGCGCGGGCGCCGCGTGCGCAGCGAGACCCACTACCGGCACTCGCACGAGACCGACTGGATCTTCCTCATCCTGCTGCTGCTCGTCGCCGCGACCGGCGTCGCGCAGCACGTCCTGCATCGCGCGGGACTGCCGGTCGCCGCGAACCTGCTCTACGTCGTGCACATGATGGGCGTCGTCCCGATGCTCGTCCTCGAGGTGCCGTTCAGCAAATGGTCCCACATGGCGTACCGGCCGCTGGCCATGTACCTGTCGGCCGTCCGCGACCGGGCGCTCGCTGCGGCGGCCGGCCAGATCGCGGCGACCGGCCAAGGGGCGGCGACCGGCCAGACCGCGGCGACCGGCCAGATCGCGGCGTCCCGGCCCTCCCCCACTGCCCAAGGAGCGGCGTCATGAGCGAGGACTGCCGGATCGGCGTCTACATCTGCAACTGCGGCACGAACATCGCCAAGGTGGTCAATGCCGAGTGGGTCTCCGCCCAGGTGTCCGGCCTGCCGAACGTGGTTTGCGCCCACGCCTACAAGTACATGTGCTCGAACCCCGGGCAGGAACTGATCACGCGGGACATCCGCGAGCAGCGCCTGGACCGCGTCGTGGTCGCCGCCAGCAGCCCGCGCATGCACGAGCCGACGTTCCGCAAGGCGCTCGAGGCGGCCGGCCTGAATCCGTACCTGCTCGAGATGGCCAACATCCGGGAGCAGTGCAGCTGGGTGCACGACGACCCGCGCGCGGCCTCGGCCAAGGCGGCCGACCTGACGCACGCGGCCATCCGGCGCGTCCGGCACCACAAGCCGCTGGAGAAACGCGAAGCCAACTACACGCCGGCGACGCTGGTCCTCGGCGGCGGCATCGCCGGGCTGACCGCGGCCGTCGAACTGGCCGAAGCCAACCAGCAGGTCTTCCTGGTCGAACGGGAGACGCGGCTCGGCGGCAACGTCGGCCGGGCCGACCTGACCGCCCCCTACCTCGACTCGGCCCGCGACATCCTGACCGAGAAGATCTCGCGGGCGAAGGACAGCCCGCGGATCGAGATTCTGACCGGCACCGAGCTGGTCGATCTGCAGGGGTTCGTGGGCAACTTCCGGGCGACGGTCAAGTCGGCCGCCGGCGACGAGCGCGAACTGCCGGTCGGCGCCGTGCTCGTCTGCACGGGCTATCAGGAATTCGACGCGACGCGCATCGAGCGGCTGGGCTACGGACGCTACCCGGACGTCATCACGTCGTTCGAGCTGGAGAAGCGCCTGGCGGAAGGGCGACTGGAGACCGACGACGGGCGCGTCCCGCGCTACGTCTCGATCGTGCATTGCGTGGGCTCGCGAAACCCCCGCTACCATCCCTACTGCTCGCGCGTCTGCTGCATGACGGCGCTCAAGTACGGACACGAGATCAAGTCGGCGCTGCCGGCGGCGACGGTCACCGACATCTACGTCGACATGCTGTCGTTCGGCAAGGGCGGCGAGGACCTCTATCGGCGGACCTCCGAGCTGAAGACCATGTTCCTGATGTACGAGAAGGGGGATCCGCCGCGCGTGCGGCCCGCGGAGCGGGGAGACGACTGCGGCCTGCTCGTCCAGGTCAACGAACGCCTGTCGGGCGAGATCATCGACGTGCCGGCCGACCTGGTGGTCCTGATGGTGGGCATGGAGGCGCGGTCCGACAGCGACGAGGTGGCGCGGATCACCGGCATCAGCCGTGATCCGCAGGGCTGGTTCATCGAGAGCCACCCGAAGCTGGCCCCGGTGTCCACGGCCACCGAGGGGGTGTACATCGCCGGCTGCTGCCAGTCGCCGAAGGACATCCCGGACTCGGTCGCGCAGGCGCGGGCGGCGGCGGCGATGGTCCTGGCGCACGTGGCCCGCGGACGCATCGAGATCGACGCCCGCTTCGCCGAGGTGGACGACGATCTCTGCAGCGGCTGCCGCATGTGCAACGAGCTGTGCCCCTACACCGCGATCAGCTTCGACGCCGAGCGGCGGCGCAGTTCGGTGGAGAGCGCTCTCTGCAAGGCCTGCGGCACCTGCGTGGCGGCCTGCCCCTCGGGCGCGCTGTCGGCGCGGCATTTCACGGACGACCAGATCTTCGACCAGATCGAAGGAGTGCTGGCATGGAGTTCGAACCGGTAATCGTCGGCTTCCTCTGCAACTGGTGTTCGTACACGGGCGCCGACCTGGCCGGCACGGCCCGCATCAAGCACGCGCCGAACCTGCGGACGATCCGGGTGATGTGCTCCGGCCGGGTCGATCCCACCTTCGTGCTGAAGGCGTTCGCCGCCGGCGCGGACGGCGTGCTCGTCTGCGGGTGCCACCCCGGGGACTGCCACTACATCGAGGGCAACTACAAGGCCATGCGCCGCTTCGAGCTGCTCAAGCGCATGGTCGCCGGCTACGGCATCGATGAGCGGCGGCTGCGCCTGGAATGGGTCTCCGCCAGCGAGGGCGAACGCTTCGCCCGCCTCGTCGACGAGATGACGGCCGACCTGCGGCGCCTGGGGCCGTGCGAGCTGGCGCCGACCCTGGTTCCGTGGCAGAGCGACCTGGGGACGCTGGCCGGCGAAGCGGCGGCCGCCGAGCGGGAGGTGACCCATGGCTGAACGGAAGCTGCAGGTCGCGCTGTACTGGGGAGCTGCCTGCGGGGGTTGCGACGTGGCCGTTCTGGACACGGACGCCTTCATCCTCGATCTGGCGGCCGTCGCGGACATCCGCTTCTGGCCGATCGCCGTCGACGGCAAGTACGCGGACGTCGAGGCGATGGCCGACGGCGAACTGGACCTGGCGCTCTTCAACGGCGCGGTGCGCAACAGCGAGAACCGGCGCCTGGCCGAGCTGCTGCGCCGGAAGGCGAAGATCTTCGTGGCCCTGGGAACCTGCGCGCACATGGGCGGGATCCCGGGCCTGGCCAACGGCGCCAGTCGCGAGGAGATCTTCAAGCGCGCCTACCTGGCCAACCCGTCGCTCGAGTCCGGCAACATCGCGCTGCCCGCCGTCGAGCACAAGGTGCCCGCCGGCACGCTCGACGTCCCGGAGTTCTACCGGCGCGTCCACAAGCTCGACGACATCGTGCCCGTGGACTACTACGTGCCCGGCTGCCCGCCGGCGCCCGACCAGGTCAAGGCCGTGCTGCTGGCCGTCGTCCAGGGGAACCTGCCCGCGCGCGGAGCCGTCGTCGGCTGCAGCGAGCGCGCGGTCTGCGACGACTGCGACCGGCGCAAGGACGAGAAGAAGGTCAAGCGCTTCTATCGGCCCTGGCAGGTGATCCAGGACCCGGAGCGCTGCCTGCTGGAACAGGGCATCATCTGCGCCGGGTCGGTCACGCGCTCGGGCTGCGGCGTCCGCTGCCCGGACAGCGGGATGCCGTGCCGCGGCTGCTACGGACCGACCGCCAACGTGAGGGACCAGGGCGCCAAGCTCATCTCCGCGGTGGCCTCCATCGTCGACAGCCGCGATCCGCAGGAGATCGCCTCGATCCTGGGCGAGGTCCCCGACATCATGGGCTACGCCTACCGTTTCGGGATGCCGGCCGCCACCCTCCAGCGCACCGTGGGGAGTCTCTGATATGTCACGCACGATCCAGATCGACCCGATCACGCGGCTGGAAGGACACGGCAAGATCACGATCTTCCTGGACGACCAGGGAGCCGTCGAGGATTGCTACTTCCAGATCCCGGAGCTGCGGGGCTTCGAGCGCTTCGTGGAGGGGCGGCCCATCGAGGAACTGCCGCGCATCGTCACGCGGATCTGCGGCGTGTGCCCCGCCAGCCACCACATGGCCAGCGCCAAGGCCGTCGACGCCTGCTTCGGCGGGCAGGTCGCGCCGCTGGCGCACAAGCTGCGCGACATGTACTACCATGCCCATTACATCCACAGCCACATCGCGCATTTCTACGCCCTGGCGGCGCCGGACTTCGTCTGCGGCCCGGGGTGCGACCCGGCCCAGCGCAACATCCTGGGCGTGGTGGCCAAGGTGGGCCTGGAGATCGGCGGCCAGGTCATCGCCTCGCGGTCGAAAGCGCAGCGGATCCAGGCCATCCTCGGCGGGCGGACGACGCACCTGGTCTGGTGCCTGCCGGGCGGCGTCTCGAAGGGCCTGACGACGGACGAACTGGCGGAGATCCGCCCCCTGGTCGGCGAGCTGTACGACTTCACCCAGTTCTCGCTCCAGCTGTTCAGGGACGTGATCCTCGGCAACCCCGAGTACGTGGAGTTGATCCTGAACGGCCCCTACACGCTCGATGTCCACAACATGGGGCTGGTCGACCAGAACAACGCCGTCAACTTCTACGACGGCCAGGTGCGCGTCGTCGACTTCGAGGGTCGCGAGATCTGCCGGTACTCACCGGCCGAATACGCCACCCACATCGCCGAGCACGTCGAGCCGTGGACCTACCTCAAGTTCCCGTACCTGCGCCAGCGCGGCTGGCAGGGGTTCCGGGAGGGACTGGACACGAGCCTGTACACGGCGACGCCCCTGAGCCGGCTCAACGTCGCCGACCGCATGGCGACGCCGCAGGCGCAGGCCGCCCGCGAAGAGATGTTCAGCACCTTGGGGGGTCGTCCGTGCCGGGCGCTGCTCGCGGCCCATTGGGCCCGCCTGGTCGAGATGGTCCAGAACGCGGAGATGCTGAAGCGCTATTGCGACGACCCGGAGATCACCGGGCCCGAGTACCGACTGATCCCGGACCGCATCACGGGCGAAGGGGTCGGCATCGTCGAGGCCATGCGGGGCACGCTGACCCACCACTACACCTGCGACCAGAACGGCATCTGCACCGGAGCCAACCTCATCGTCGGCACGACGAACAACAACGCCGCGATCCACATGGTCACGAAGAAGGTCGCCTCGACGATGATCAGGCCGGGCGTCGAGCCCGACAACGGCGTGCTGAACCTGATCGAGATGGCGTTCCGGTCGTTCGATCCCTGCTTCAGCTGCGCGACGCACAGCCTGCCGGGCCGGATGCCGCTGATCGTCACGCTGATGCAGGGCGGCGAGGTCGTGCGGACCTTCCGCCGGGACCCGTCCTGAGCGGCGGAGAGGACATGGAACGCGCGGGGACCGTGATCCTGGGCCTAGGCAACCCGATCCTGACGGATGACGCCGTCGGCGTCCGCCTGGCGGGCGAGGCGCGCTGCCGGTTCGGCGCGCGCCCGGATGTCGAGATCCACGAGGAGTGCCCGGTCGGCGGCCTGGAACTGCTGGCGTTCCTGGACGGATACCGGCGCGCGATCGTCATCGACGCCATCCACACCGAGGGCGGCCGCACCGGCGACTGCTACCGCTTCACCGCGACGGCGCTCCGCGGCACGGTGAACCTGAACAACGTCCATGACGCGAATTTCGCCACCGCGCTCGCCCTCGGGCGCCGGCTGGGGCAGCGGCTGCCGGAGGACGACGAGATCCATGTCTTCGCCGTCGAGGTGGCCGACGACCTGACCTTCGGCACCGAGCTGAGCGCGGAACTGGCCCCTTGCTATCCGCTCTGCCGCGAGCAGGTGCTGGCGGGAATCGAGGAACTTCTCGCGGAGGCGCCCGCGGAGGCGCCGTGAACCACGAAGGCTGTCGCGCGCCGGGAGGTCGGACATGGTACGCACAATCGTTTTGAAGGACGGGCGCGCGGTGCTCATCCGCCCCCTGGGCGTGGACGACTTCGAGTTGTCGAGGGCGTTCTTCCAGGGTCTCGACGCCGAGGAGCGGCAAAACCTGCGGCGCGACGTCACCGACCCGGAAGTGGTCCGCGAGCGCCTGCGCGAGGCGCAAACCTACCCGGTGGTGCGCCTGGTCGCGCTCCACGACGAGGCCATCGTCGCCGACGGCTCGCTCGAGCACGAGCGCTACGGCTGGGGCGACCGGGCCGCGCAGATCCGGCTGATCGTGGCGCCCGGCTTCCGGCGCATCGGGCTCGGCAGCAGCCTGGCCCGCCTTCTCTACGTCATCGCCAACCAGCGGGATCTCGAACGCATCAATGTCCGCATCCTGCGGCCGCAGGCCGCCTGCTCCGGCATCTTCCACCAGCTCGGGTTCCGCGAGGACTACGTCCTGCCCAACTACGTGAGGGACCTCGACGGCAAGCTGCAGGACCTGATCATCCTGCGCTGCGACCTGTCGGTGCTGTGCGAGGGCCCCGATCTGAAGTGACCCGCCCCGTGTCCGGCGGCGCGCTGCGGGCGGGCCCCGGCGCTAGCCCGGGCTAGAAACGGCTGATCAGCCGCAGCTCGGCGCCGTCGAAATCCGGGACCACATAGCAGGTGCCCGAGGTGCACGCCGTGCCGCCCCGGCGGCTGCCGACGAACAGCGTGGCCTCGTGGTGCCGGTCCAGGGGCGCGCTGGCGAACAGGCCGAGCCAGCGGCGGGGCTTCGTTTCGATGGTCCCGGGCGTCAGGGGATCGTCCTGCTCGTCCGGATCGTCGGAATACTCGGCCTGCAGCGCCAGGGTGCCCAGCCCCGCCCGGTCCACGCCCAGGCTCAGGTAAGCGTTGTCGAACGTCGCGACGACGTCGAAGGTGGTGCGCTCGGCGCGCTGGAACTCGGCCGCCACCCTCACCGACAGTCCGGCCTGCAGGTCGCGGCTCAGCGAACAGCCCACCGTCCGGTGGTCGGTCAGGCCCTCGACCTCGTCGCGGCCCCGGGCCGCGAAGATCTCCCAGTGCAGCGGGCTGAGCGGGTTGCCGCCCAGGGCCAGCGCGTCGAGCCGATACCGGCGCAGCCCGTTGACCTCGTTGCGCGCCCGGGCCGAATCGAACTGCAGCACGTGCTCGCCCGGCAGGGCGCCGATCACGGACAGCTGGTGGCCGTCCTCGCGGTCGGCGAGCAGGAAGTGGGACATCCGATTGAGCAGGTGCTGCGACATCTCCGGCACGAGGTTCGGCGGGTCGTTCCAGCCCAGCGCGAAGGCGTCGTAGTCCTTGGTCTCGAAGCTGGCGCCCCAGCGGCGCCAGTTGAGCTGCGTGGCCGTGTACATCGCGTGCGGCGCGGTCGCCTCGGTCTCCAGCCCGTCCTGCAGGGGATTCCAGGCGCGGCCGGCGTACTCGGCGTACAGCTGCAGATCGAATTCGTGGTCCGCGACCAGCGACGGCGCCAGCTCGGCGACCCTCACCGTCAGGTCGGCCGAGGCGTACTCGTCGCGCTCCGGTCCCACGCCGACCAGCTGGCGCTCGCTGCGCAGGTAACCGGCGCCGATCGTCAGCGAGCGGTGGACGTCCAGCGCGGCGTGGCCGCCGGCGACGTGGCCGTCGCGACGGGGCAGGTCGACGAGGCCGGGCGGGGCGTCGGGAAAGCGCACCGGCTCCCCGCTGAACGCCAGCGCCGACAGCGGGCCGCGGTCGAACTCGACGATCGCGCCGTCCAGGCTCCGCGAATCGACGTACTGCGACGGCGGGAACGTGGCGTCCCGCACGACGCCGCGCAGCTCGAAGGCGCGGAAGAGCAGGCCGCGCCCCAGCGTCGCGAAACCGTTGCCGAGGTTCAGGCGCAGTCCGCCGGTCTCCCACTCGGCGAACTTCAGCGTCAGTTCGTCGTAACGGGCGGGCAGGAAGCCCTCGTCGCGGGAGGGGCGGAAGCTCTCGAGGCGCACGCCCGCGCGCAGCGCGTCGCGGCTGTACTCGAGGTCGAACTGGTCGAAGAGGGAGACCGAACTCGCGGCCTCGGCCGTGGGATCGCGCCCCGACTGCCATTGCAGCAGGTTGTCCGCGCGAACGACCCCTTCGCCCCCGGCGCGGGCTTCGGGCGCGGACGGACCGGCCGGGAGCGCCAGCCACGCCAACGCCAGTCCGGCCACGGTCAGCGCGCGGCGCGCGCCTGCGGTCACTGCGAACCCTCCCCGGCCGCCGGCGCCGGCGCTTCCGCGGGGACCGCGGACGGCGCTTCCAGCAGCGGCAGGAGCTGCTCCTCGAGGAGTTCGATGTCGCCGCGCCGATAGCCCCGGTGCAGCGAACGGATGCGGCCTTCGCGATCGATCAGGAACGTCATCGGGATCGACTCCACGCGGTAGAGCTGCGCGGCCCGCTTGTCGGCATCGATCAGGATCGGGAACGTCAGGCCCAGCGAACGCGCCGTGCTGCCGATCTTGGGGCGATTGCGCGGCTCGTCCGTGCTGATGGCCAGGATCGTCAGGCCGCGCTCGGCATGGCGTTCGTGCAATCGCTGCAACTCGGGCAGGGACTGCTTGCAGGGACCGCACCAGGTGGCCCAGAAATCGACGATCACCGGGCCGCGTTCGAGCGCAGTCGCCAGGGTCACGCGTTCGCCGGCGGTGCTCTCGAGCGTGAAAGCGGGCGCCGGGCCGTGGTCCTTGTCGGCGGCCGCGGCGTCGCCCGTGGACGGGGACGCCGCGGCCCAGAGGATCAGGAACAGGTTGGGGATCAGGAACAGGTTCAAGAGGCCTCGTCGCGCAACCTCGGGTCGGGTCCCGTCCATGCCGGCTCCTGTTACTTCAGCAGGGTCACGAATCGCGATTGGCTCTTGCCGTTGACGTCGAGCTCGACCAGGTAGCTGCCGCTGGCCAGGGCCAGGCCCGCGTCATCGCGACCGTCCCAGGCGACCGTGTAGTCGCGGTCCGCGCCCTGGCGCTCGTCGACCAGGGTCCGCAGCGCGCGGCCCTGCACGTCAAGGATCCGCAGCCGCACCCGCGCGTCGCCGCTGCCGCCGATCCGGTAGGCCAGATTGGTGCTCGGGTTGAACGGGTTCGGGTAGGCCGGCTCCAGGACGAACCCGTCACGCGCCAGCGGCGGGATGTCCGAGGTCAGGTCCGCCAACGCCGCGGTGATGGCCGCGCTCGTCTGGGCCAGGTTCCAGCCGCTGCGGCGGAACGTGATGATCCCGTCCCCGCCCACCACGAAGAACACGTCGAACGTCACGGCGTAGCCGCTGGCGATGGCGCTGGAGCCGCCGTAGAGCGCGGGATAGGTGATGCCGGTCACCGAGACGAACGCGTTCGTCTGGGCGAGGGTGCCGCTCCACATCTCCAGGCCCAGGGCCTGGAACGAGGGACCGGCGAAGCTGGTGGCCATGGTCTGGGTGGACGGCCCCGCCGCCCGACAGCTGCCTCAGCCGTGGCCGAACATGAACAGGAATTTGACCTTGCCGTCGTAGTCGGACAGGCTGTGCGTCTGGCCGGTCGTGCTCTGGAGCGTGAACCCGGCGGCGACCTCGCCGACCTGGCCGGTCGCGAGGGCGTTGCCGGTCACCAGCGTGGCCAGGGCCAGGGCCACGGCTGCCGTTCGAATTCCGGAGGCGATGGGCATGGCGGCTCCCCTTGTCGTCTTCGCGCCTGGGCGTGGCGTCCGAACCGTCGACGAATTCGGACTGAATGAATCAACATTGTACGGCCGGGGCGAGACGCCGTCAAGGGGGTCGGCAGAGGGGAGCCGCCCGGCGGCGGGGGCCGGCGACGGGGCTTGCCGCCGGCGGCCGGGGGCCCTGTCACCGCTTCCGGTTGCGCCCGGCGGGCGGCCCGGCGGGCTTCCTGGCCCCCGGCCCGGCTCCCGGCGTTCGCCGAGCGCCGCGCGCGTCCTTCCCCGGCCCGGCCTGCGGACCGGGCCGCCGCGCCTTCCGGGCCTGGCGATCCTCCAGTTCCCGCCGCCGCCGCCCCACGGC
>VGXH01000027.1 GCA_016873405.1 bacterium | reverse complement strand
GGGGGCGGCCGGCCCCGAGGATGGCGATGGTGGTCCCGTGCACGATGCCCTGCGGCCCGATGTACATGTAGCTGCCGGCGGTCATCTGCCCGTAGTTGGAGACGCCCAGGGCGTAGAGCGTCAGGTAGTCCTCCAGCCCGGAGTGGTTGGGGATGACCATGCCGTTGGTGACCACCACGCGCGGGGCGTCCGGGTGGCTCGGGAACAGGCCCAGGGGGTGCCCGGAATAGACCGGCATCGTCTGCTCGTCGGTCATCCGAGACAGGTACTTCATGGCCACGAGGTACTGCGCCCAGTTCTGGAAGACGGCGCCGTTGCCGCCGTAGGTGACCAGTTCGTAGGGATGCTGGGCCACCGCCGGGTCCAGGTTGTTCTGGACCATCAGCATGATGGCGGCGGCCTGCCGGCTCTGCGCGGGGTAGTGGTCCAGCGGGCGGGCGCGCATGCCATAGGCCGGGCGGAAGCGGTGCATGTAGATGTGGCCCCAGCGGGCCAGCTCGGCGGCGAACTCGGGGGCCAGTTCCGCGTGCCAGCGGGAGGGGAAGTAGCGCAGGGCGTTGTGGACGGCCAGGCGCTTCTGCCGCGCGTCGAGGGTCAGGGGCCGGCGCGGCGCGCGGCTGACGAGCGGATCCTCCGGTGGACAGGGCGGCAACTGGTCGGGAATGCCGGCCCGAACCTGGGCCTGGAAGTCGGCTACGCGGGCTTCGCTCGTCTCGGGGCTCACGGCGCACCTCCGTCGGGATGGTACCGGTCCCGGAGAAACTAGCACACCGGGGTTGCTTTAGACAGCACCCGTTCAGAACCGGGAGCCGCAGTCGCCTCGATCCAACTCACTGCCCCGCAGCGACCTCTGGGCCGGCCAGGCCAGGCGTGCCCGCCGCCCCGCGCTGGACGTCGTCCTCGTCGTCGGCGCCGCGGACGGCGCCCGTGTACCGCGCCAGCAGCGAGTACACCACCGGCACCACGACCAGGGTCAGGAACGTCGACAGGAGCACCCCGCCCACGACCGCGATGCCGAGCGGGCGGCGCGACTCGGCGCCGGCGCCCAGCCCGATCGCGATCGGCAGGATGCCGAAGACGGTCGAGAACGAGGTCATGAGGATCGGGCGCAGCCGGATCACGGCGGCCTCGGCCACCGCCTCGCGCACCGAGCGGCCCTGGGCGCGCAGCTGGTTGGCGAACTCCACGATCAGGATCGCGTTCTTGGTCACCAGGCCGATCAGCATGATCAGGCCGATGCGCGAGAAGATGTTCAGCGACTGCCCGAACAGCCACAGCGACAACAGCGCGCCGAACACCGCCAGCGGCACCGAGAGCAGGATCGTCAGCGGGTCGACGAAGCTCTCGAACTGGGCGGCCAGGACCAGGAAGATGAACACCAGGGCCAGACCGAACATGAAGTAGAGCGTGTCCTTCGACTCGCGGAACTCGCGCGTGCTGCCGGCCAGGTCGCGCTTCACCGAATCCGGCAGCTTCTGCCGCCAGATCGCGTCCAGGTCGGTCAGCGCCTGGCCGAGGCCGGTGCCCGGCGCCAGGTTGGCGGTGATCGTCGCCGAGCGGACGCGGTTGAAGTGGTTGAGCTCCTTGGGCGCCACGGTCTCCCGCACGTCCACGACGTTGGCCAGCTGCACCAACTGCCCGCCGGCGCCCCGCAGGTAGATCTGCTCGATGACGTCCGGCGTGGCCCGCCCCGAGGGCTGGAGCTGGAGGATGACGTCGTACTGCTTGGCGCCGCGCTTGAAGTCGCCCGCCACGCGCCCGCCCAGGTAGGCCTCCAGCGTGGAGCCGATGTCCGTCACCGAGACGCCCAGACCCGCGGCCCGCTCGCGGTCGATGTCGATCTGCAGCTCCGGCTTGTTCAGCTTCAGGTCGGTGTCCAGGTTGACCAGGTAGCCCAGCTTGCGGGCCTCGGCCAGCATGGTGCCGACGGCGCCGCCCAACTCCTCGTACGTGTCCGCCTGCAGCACGTACTGGATGTCCGACGAGGAGAAGCCGCTGCCCAGGCTGGGCGGGTTGACCAGGAAGGCCAGCACGCCCGGGATGCCCAGCAGGCGGGGGAACATGCCGCCGACGATCTCCTGCTGCGACCGCTCCCGCTCGTCGCGCGGCTTGAGGTTCAGGAATGCGAAGCCGTTCGTGACGCGGCCGGGCCCGCCGAAGCCCAGGCCCGTGGCCGTGAACAAACCGTTGCGCTCGGGCAGGGGCAGCAGCTGCGCCTCGACCATGCGCATGTAGCGGTCGGTGTACTCCAGCGTCGCGCCCTCGGGCGCCATGACGATGCCGAAGGCGGTGCCGCGGTCCTCGACCGGCACCAGTTCCTCGGGCAGCGCGCGCAGCAGCCAGGCGCTGGCGCCCAGCACGGCGACCGCGGCCAGGATGACCGCCGCGCGCCAGCGCAGGGCCAGCCGCAGCGTCTGCCCGTACGCGCGGTCCAGCCCCGCGAAGAAGGCGTCGAACGAGCGGTTGGCCCAGCTGCCGCCGTGGGTGTGCAGGGGGCGCAGCATGCGGGCGCACATCATCGGCGTCAGCGTCAGCGCCACGAAGGCCGAGAGCGCCACCGAGAAGGCCAACGTCAGCCCGAACTCGCGGAACAGGCGGCCCACGCTGCCGGTCAGGAAGGCCACCGGGATGAACACGGCCACCAGCGCGATGGTGGTGGCGATCACGGCGAACCCGATCTCGCGCACGCCGTCCACGGCCGCCCGGCGGCGCGACTTGCCCATCTCCAGGTGGCGATAGATGTTCTCCAACACGACGATCGCGTCGTCCACGACCAGACCGATGGCCAGCACCAGCGCCAGCAGCGTCAGGATGTTGATCGTGAAGCCCAGCGCGAAGGCCAGGATGAAGGCGCCGATGATGGAGACGGGGATGGCGACCACCGGCACGATCGTCGCCCGCACGCTCTTGAGGAAGACGAGAACCACCAGCACCACCAGGGCGATGGCGATCAGGATCGTCTCGCGCACCTCGTGCACCGACTCGTCGATGAAGCGCGACGAATCGAAAGCCACGTCCATGCGCATGCCCTCCGGCAGCATGGCCGCCAACTCGGGCAGCGCCCCGCGCACGGCCGCCGCCGCCGCCAGCGTGCTGGCCTGCTTCTGCTTGACCACGCCCAGGCCGACTGCCGGCTGCCCGTTGTAGCGGGTCAGCGTGCGCTCGTCCTCGGCGCCGATCTCGATCGTCGCCACCTCGTCCAGGCGCACGATGTCGTCGCCGCGCCTCGCGACGATGATGGCGCCGAACTCCGCGGCCGTGTCCAGTTCGCCGCGCGTCCGGACGGCGAACTCGCGCCCGGTGCCCTCGACGCGGCCGCTGGGGATCTCCGCGTTCTCGACGCGGATGGCCCGCTCGACGTCCTGCACCGACAGCCCGCGCGAGGCCATGCGCATCGGGTCCAGCCAGACGCGCATGGCGTAACGCCGCTCGCCGCCGATGATCACCGAGCCCACGCCCGGCAGCCGCTGCAGGCGCTCCTTGAGCAGCCGGTCGGCGACGTCCGACAACTCGAGCGTCGTGTGGCGGTCGCTGCCCAGCGCGATCCACATGACCGGCTGCGCGTTGACGTCGACCTTGGCGACGATCGGGTCCTCGGCCTCGCGGGGCAGGGCGCCGCGAACGCGCGAGACGCGGTCGCGCACGTCGTTGGCCGCCTCGTCCACGTCGCGGTGCAGCTCGAACTCGATGGTGACGACCGAGCCCTGCTCGCGGCTGCTGGAGGTGATCGTCTTGACCGACTCGATCGTCGAGAACTGCTCCTCGAGGACGTCGGTGATCTCCGTCTCGACCACGTTGGGACTGGCGCCGCGGTAGAGCGTGGTCACCGAAACGATGGGCGGGTCGGTCTCGGGGTATTCGCGCACCGGCAGGCGCGTGTACGAGATCACGCCCAGCAGGATGATCGCCAGGCTGAGCACGACCGTCAGGACGGGTCGGCGGATGGAGATCTCGCTCAGCTTCATCGCCCGCCCCCGCCCGCGGCCGCCGCGGCGCCGCCCGCGGCATCCGCGCCGCCGGTCGGCACGGCCCTGGCGCCGTCGTAGAGCTTCTGATGGCCCGCCCGGACCACGATCTGGCCGGCCTCGAGGCCGCCGGTGATCTCGACCAGGCCCGGCAGCCGGGTCCCCAGCTGCACGGCCGCGCGCGCCACGGTGCTGTCAGGCTTGACCACGAACACGAAAGCCTGGCCGCCGGTGACGAAGACGGCCTCGTCCGGCACGGTGAGCGCCTCGGCGCGCTCTTCGAGCACCAGCGTGACGGTGGCCGACATGCCGGGCCGCAGGCGCAGGTCGGGGTTGGCCACGGCGGCCACCACGCGCGTGGCGCGGGTCTGGCCGTCCAGCCGCGGTTCGATCACCGCCACGGCGCCCTCGCGCACCTCGCCGGGGTGCGCCGTGGTCTCGATGCGCACGGCGTCGCCCGCCTTCAGGCGGCCGAGCAGGCGCTCGGGCACCGAGAAGGTCAGGCGCAGGCGGTCCAGGCGCGACAGGTCGGTCAGGGCCGTGCCCGCGCGCACGAAGGCGCCGGGGCTGACCCGGCGCAGGCCGACGCTGCCGGCGAACGGCGCCGTGATGCGCGTCTTGGCCAGCCGCGCGCGGGCCAGGTCCAGGTTCGCCTCGGCCACCTTCAGGGCCGCCGTCGCGTCGTCCAGATCCTGCGGGGCGCCGGCGCCCTGCTCGACCACCGTGCGGACGCGCTCCCAGGTGGCGCGGCCCTGGTCGCGCAGGGCCTCGGCCCGCTGGGCCTCGGCCGCCGGCTGCACGTCGTCGAGCGTGGCCAGCAGCTGGCCCGCGCGGACGGCGCCGCCTTCGGGCAGCGGCAGCGAGCGCACGACACCGTCGATCTCGGCGGCGACCTCGACCTGCAGGTCCGCCTCGAGCGTGCCCACGGTGGCGAAGCGGTCGGCCACGGCGCCCGCGGCCACGACCGCCGTCTCGATCGGCGTGGGCGGCGGCGCGAAACCGCCGGCCTGTTTCTTGCCGCCACAACCGGCGGCGGCCAGGACCGCCACGGCGCCCACCGCGGCCGCCAGGCGCCGCACCCTGATCGTCGTCATCGTCACTCCCGTTCCGCGGCCGCGCGGTACCAACCGCCGGTCAGCTGGGTCAGGGCCGCCGCGGCTCGCGCCGTGCGCACCAGGGCCTGCGAATAGCGTTGCTGCGCCGCCGCCAGGTCGGCCGACAGGCGCACGACCTCGAAGGCGGTGCTGCGCCCGTTGCGGTACTCGATCATGCCGACCTCCACCTGGCGCAGCGAGGCCTCGACGCCGGCCTGCGCCAACTCCAGGCGTCGCGCCCCGCGTTCCAGCTCGCGATGCTGCGCGCGCACCTGCTCCTCCAACGCGCGCCCCGCGCCCTCCAGCAGGTGCCCGGCGCGGGCCACTTCGGCCCGGCGGCGCTGGGCCTGGGCGCCGCCGGCGCGCCCGCCCAGCGGGACGCTCAGCACGGCGCCCGCGTTCCACCAGGGGTAGTCGCGGTCGCGCACCTGCGCCCAGCCGGGACCGAAGCCGTCGGCGATGTCGTAGCGGATCGTGTCGGTCGAGCCGGGAAAGACGATGTCGCGCGCCGCGCCGGACAGGCCGTAACCGCCGAGGCCGCCGAACACGTCCAGCCGCGGCCGCGCGTCCCAGCGGGCGCCCTCGGCGCGCGCGGCGGCGGCCTCGCGCTGCTCGGCCAGCGCCTGCAGGTCGGGATTGCCCTCGTGAGCGGCCGCCAGCACCGAGGCCAGGTCCAGCACGCGGAGCGCGGCCGGCGGCTCGTCGGCCGGGCGGAAGCGCGGCTGGCCCGCGGCCGGCCGCCGGCCGACCAGCGAGGCCAGGCTGTCGGATCGGCGGTCGAGCTGCTCCTCGGCGTCCAGCACGCGCTGCTCCTGTTCGGCCAGGAAGACCTCGGCGCTGGCCACCTGGCTGGGGCCCACCAAACCGGCGCGCGCGCGCAGGCGCGTCTCCGCCAGGAACAGGCGCGCGCGGTCGCGGATCAGGACGGCGACCGCCAGGTCGCGCTCGCCCGCGTAGAGCTCCCAGTAGCCGGCCTCGACCTCGGCGGCGACGGCCTGCCGCGCCGCCTGCCGGCGGGCCGCGGCCGCGGCGGCCATGCGCTCGGCCGCGCGCACCCCGGCCGCGGCGGCCGGGCCGAAGCCCTTGAGCAGCGGTTGCCGCACCGTCAGCGAGCCGAACGTCTGGTACTGCGGCGACAGCGCCGCGTAGGCGGAGTTCGTGACCGTCCGCACGGTCGACAGCGAGGCCGACAGTTCGGTGCCCACCGGCAGCTTCAGGCGCGCGCCCGCTTCGAGTTCGGCCGTCTCGGTGCTGACGATCGGGGCGCCCGCGAACAGCGAGGCCGTCGGCTGGTCGCTGCCGGTCCAGGCAGCGCCGCCGAACAGCTCGGGGTCGAACGCGCCGCGCTCCTCGCGCAGCGCGGCGGCGTCGTCGTCCAGGTCGGCGTCGGCCAGCCCCGCGGCCACGGCCCGGGCCCGCGCCGCCGCCAGCAGCTCGGCCAAGCCGACGCTCTCGCCCGGCAGCGCGGTCAGCACGGTCCCGAGGGCGCTGTCGGGTTCGGCGATCGGAGCGGGGGAGGCCACGGCGGCGGACGGTGCCGCGGCGATCGTCAAGGCCGCCAGGAACGCCGCCGGGAACGCCGGCGGAACGGAGGCGGCAGGCGCGCCGGGCGCGCGCCACGATTGCGGTCTGAGCATGCCCCGGATACCTCGCGGCAAGGGGTGGGAAGCGGACCTCGGCACACTGCGCCCAAAGCTATCACGGTTGGGCCGCGAGCGCCCGCGCGCTGGACGGATCGCGGGCCGGGACCCATCATGGCGAGGTCCACGACCGGCGCGCCGCCGTTCGGCGTCCGGCCCAGGACCAGCGAGTTCTGCGGCGACGTCGCCCCGTCGCCGCGGCCCGCGGCCCGAGACCCCGACCGGGAGTCCGCCCCCCGTGACCGCACCCGACCACCGGCGCGCCACCTGGCGCGCCCTCGGCGCCGTCGCCGTCTGGTCGACGGTGGCGACCGCGTTCAAGCTGGCGCTGCGCCACCTGGACACGTACCAGCTCCTGCTCGTGGCGGCCTGCGTCTCGGTGGCCTGCCTGACGTCCGTGCTGGCCGCGCAGCGGCGGCTGGGCGATCTGGCGCGCGCGCCGCGGCGCGAAAGAACCCGGGCGCTCCTGCTCGGAGCCCTGAATCCGTTCGCGTACTACCTGGTGCTGTTCGCCGCCTACGATCCTCTGCCGGCCCAGGTTGCCCAGCCGCTCAACTACACCTGGGCGCTGACCCTGTCCTGGCTGGCGATCCCGCTGCTGGGCCAGCGCCCGGGCCGTCGCGTGCTGCTGGCGGGTCTGGTCTGCTATGGGGGCGTCTTCCTGATCGCGACCGGCGGCACGGTCGACGGTCTCGCTGCGGCCGACCCCGTCGGCATCGCCCTGGCCCTGGGCAGCACCGTGCTGTGGGCGCTGTACTGGCTGGCGAACACCAGGTCCCCCCTGGAGCCCGTCGTGGGCCTGTGGTGGAACTTCGCGGGCGCGGCGCCGCTGTGCGCGCTGGCGGTGCTGCTGCGCTCGGACTTCGACCTGCCGGCGCGCGGCCTGCTGGCCGGCGCCTATGTGGGCGCCTTCGAGATGGGCTTCACCTTCCTGCTGTGGCTGGGCGCCCTGAGGCTGGCGCCGAGCGCCGCGCGGGTGGCGAACCTGATCTTCCTGTCGCCGCTCGTCTCGCTGGTGTTCATCCACTGCGTGCTGCACGAGTCCGTGCGGCCGGCCACCGTCGCCGGCCTCCTGCTGATCATCGCCGGGTTGTGGTGGCAGCGGGGCGGCGACGGAGCCGCCGCCCGGGAACCCGGCCGCGCCCGCGGACGTTGAATGCCGATGGCCGCGTCCGGCGGTCGCCCGCGGCCTCGCCCCCTGACGAAGAAAGGGCTCCTTCGATGTCCTGGCTCCGTACCCTGTCCGCCCGCGCCCGGCGCAGCGGCCTGCTGTCGCTGGCGCTGATGATCCTCGTCATGCTGGCGTTCCGCTCGGCCGTCGCCGACTGGCACGACGTGCCGTCGGGCTCGATGCAGCCGACCCTGCTGGTGGGCGATCGCATCGTCGTCGACAAGCTGGCCTACGACGTGAAGCTGCCCTTCGGAGGCGGCGTGCTCCACCGCCGCGCGGATCCGGCCGCCGGCGACATCGTCACCTGTCGCTCGCCGGCCGACGGCAAACGGCTCGTCAAGCGCGTGATCGGCCTGCCCGGCGACGTCATCGAAATGCGCGACAACCGCCTGACGGTCAACGGCCGCCGGGTCGCCTACGGGCCGGTCGACGAGACGGCGCTGCGGAGCCTGGTGGGGGCGGAGGCGGCGGGCTGGCGTTTCGCGCGCGAGGAATTGAGGGGCCGGCCGCACGCCGTGGCCTTCGCCGGCGGCGGCCGGCGACCGGACGTGCCCGCGTTCCGCGTGCCGGACGGGCAGTACTTCCTGCTGGGCGACAACCGCGACCTGAGCGCCGATTCGCGCTGGTTCGGCTTCGTCGCGCGCGACGACATCGCCGGCCGCGTAATCGGACTGGCCGGCTCGCTGGACATCGCGCGCGGGTTCCGCCCGCGCTGGGAGCGGTTCTGCAGCCGGGTCTCCTGAACCGTCGGGCACGGGCGCGGCGACTGACGCCGCGCCCGCCCCCCAGGCCTCAGTGCGCGGCGCCGGCGCCGCCGGCTCCCTCGCCCTGGGTCACTCCCTCGCCCAGCGTCACTCCCTCGTCCAGCTTCACTCCTTCGTCCAGCTTCACCTGGCCGACGTCGACCGTGATGGCCGCCAACGCGGCGGCCGTGGGCTCGCTCACGGTCTCCTGCACGCGGCCGCCGAGGTGCTTGGCCAGGAACCGCTCCATGGCCACGGCCAGGGCCAGGCGGTTGCCGGGCGCGCGGAAGCCGTGCCCCTCGTCGGGCGCCACCAGGTATTCGACCGGCTTCTGCTTCTGGCGCAGCGCGACGACGATCTGGTCGGACTCGTGCTGCTTGACGCGCGGGTCGTTGGCGCCGTGCACGACCAGCAGCGGCACCTTGATGGCGTCGCAGTGGTACAGCGGCGAGCGGTCGATGAGATCCTGCCGCTCGGACTCGATCGCCGGATTGCCCACGCGCCGGTAGAACGAACCCTCGAGGAACGGCTTCCAGTATTCGGGGAAGCTCTCGATGAGGGTCACCAGGTTCGACGGGCCCACGTAGGGGATGCCGCAGGCGTAGAGATCGGGCGTCCAGGTCACGCCGGCCAGCGTCGCGTAGCCGCCGTAGCTGCCGCCGAAGATGCCGATCCGCTTGGGATCGGCCGTGCCCCGGTCGATCAGCCACTGCGCGGCGTCGGTCACGTCGTGCTGCATGGCGCCGGTGCCCCACTCGCGGTTGCCCGCGTTGAGGTACTTCTTGCCGTACCCCGTCGAGGCCCGGTAGTTGACCTGCATGACGGCGTAGCCGCGATTGGCCAGGAACTGCACGTTCGGCTCGTAGCCCCAGTGGTCGCGAGCCCAGGGGCCGCCGTGGATGTACATCACCACGGGCAGGTTCCTGCCGCCGCCGCCGCGCGGCAGCGTCAGATAGCCGTGGATCTTCATGCCGTCGCGCGCCGTGTACGTCACCGGCTCCATGCGGGCCAGATGCTCGGACGGCAGGTCGGGGCGCGCCTTGTAGACGAGCGTCGCCGTGCCCGGTCCCGCGTCGTAGAGGTAGACCGAGCCGGGATCGACGTCGCCGTGGACGGCCACCAGCAGGCGGCCGAGGTCGTCGGTCATGCTCGTGACCGCCAGTTCGCCCTCGGGCAGCGCCCGGCGCAGGGCGTCCCACAAACGCTGCGCTTCGGCCGTCTTCGGGTAGACCCGGTCGCGGTCGCCGGTGTAGCTGGTGGCGATCAGCTCGTCGGTCGTCGGGTGGAAGACGGCGCCGCCGAAGTCGACCTCGCTCTCGGGATCGGACTCGACCAGCGCCCATTCGCCGCTCTCGACATCCAGCAGCATCAGGCGCGCCAGGTCGACGTCGGCGCCGACGTTGGTCGACACGTAGCAGCGTCGGCCGTCGGGGTGGAACTGGATGGGCGTGAGGTCCTCCTCGAACGTCGCCGAGGCGATCGGCTCGAGGCCCTGCAGACCGACGCGGTAGAGGTCGCCGCCGCCGCCCGGTTTCTCCTTCCAGGCCAGGCGCAGCTGGCCCTCGTTGTCGAACATCCAGCCGCCGACCTCTTCCTTGTTCTCGCGGACCAGCTTGCGCTCGCCGGTCGCGATATCCACGCGATAGATGTCGTGGAAGCGGGGGTCGCGAGCGTTGAGTCCGACCATCATCACGCCGGGCTGGCGGCGCGGCACCGACAGGATCTGCGCGCGAACGCCGGGCACCGGCGTCAGGTCGCGGGCCACCGGCACGCCGGCTTCGCCCTGCGGCGCGCCGGCCGGGTCCACCGCCCAGACGTGGAAGTTCTCGTCGCCGTCGCGGTCCTGCACGTAAAGGACGTAGCGCCCGTCGCGGCTCCAGAAGTAGCCGGGCACCGGCCGCTTGTCGGCGGTCACCGGACGCGCCGCCGAGAACGGCTCGTCGGCGCCCTTGACCCAGATGTTGCGGGCGCCGTTGTGCGGCTTGAGGAAGCTGAGCCAGCGCCCGTCCGGCGACAGCTGGGAGCCGGAGACCTCCGGGTCGCCGTAGAAGAGCTCGCGGTCGATCAGCGGCGCCGGCGATTCGGCGACGATCGTGTCCGCGGTCGACGCCTTGCGCGAGCAGCCGCCGGCTCCGGCCAGCGCCGCCAGGCAGGCGGGCGCG
>VGXH01000026.1 GCA_016873405.1 bacterium | reverse complement strand
CCCCGCGCAGCGGATCGGCGTCGGGGTCGTTCTCGGCCACGCGCAGGCGCGTCATCACGCTTTCGGGGCGGTACACGCAGTGCCAGCCGTGCGAGCCGAGGCGCAGGCAGAGATCCACACCCGCAGGCTCGCCGTCGGCCATCGGCTTGCTGCGGCCGAACTCGCGCCCGATGCACTCGTCGAAGCCGCCGGCGGCGAAGAACGCCGAAGCGCGCACGCACAGCGCCTCGCCGGCCAGGCACTGCACCGCGAGCGGACGCAGCGAGGCGGGCAGGTCCGCAGGGCGTCCGGCGTGCAGGCTGCGGCCCGACAGGCGGAAGCGGCGCGGCTGCCGCTCCCAGCGCAGGAGCGCCAGCCCGGCGTGGTCGATGCGCCCGTCCTGCAGGATCACCTTGCCGGCCACGGCGCCGACCAGCGGGTCGCGCTCGAGCGTGTCGATCAGGGACTCGGCCCACAGCGGTCCCAGCACCAGGCCCGGGTCCAGGAACATGATGTAGCGGCCCCGCGAGGCGCGCGCCCCGCGGTTGCGGGCGGCGGCCCGGCCCTCGCGGGTCTCGTCGCCGACCAGCCGCACATCGGCCCTTTCAGCCAGCCCGGACAGGAACTGGGCGCTGCCGTCGCTGGAGCCCTGGTCCACGACGATGACCTCGAACGGCGCCGCGGGCGCCTGGCCGCGCAGGGTCGCGATCGTGAACTTCAAGGCGTTCAACTGGTTACGGCAGACAATGACGACGGACAGCAGCGGCCCGGGTACGCTCATGGCGGCACTCCTGATCGGCGGCGGCAGGGGGCTGGTTTGGTCCTGCCGCGGGCGATGCAAGCGCCGGACCGCGGGCCTTATCGCCCGAAGAAAATCGCACGAGCACCAACTTCACCGCCTCGACCACCCCGCCCGCCTCCAGCCGCGCGAAGTAGGCGCCCGACGGCATCGGCCGCCCCGCCCGGTCCAGCCCATCCCATTGCGGCCGGTGCTCCCCCGCCGCCAACGCGTCGTCGACCAGCGTGCGAACCAGCGCGCCACGCGCATCGTGGATGCGCAGCCGCGCGCGGCCGGCGACCGGCAACGCGAACGCCAGTTCCGTGCGGGGATTGAACGGATTGGGTGACGCCGGGCGGAGCCGCACGTTGCGCGGGTCGATCGCGGGGGGCAGGCCGCTGGCCGCCGCCATGGCGGCGGGATCCCCGCGCCAGCGGGCGAGCCCGGCGCTCGGGCGCCCGCCGGCCCGGGTGAAGTTCCCGCACAGCCAGAGATCGCGGTCGACGCTGAACAGGTCGGTCACGCGCCCGTACCAGCCGCCGCTCACGCCCGAACCGACCGGTACCCATGTCGAGCCGGTCCACATCGCCAAACCGTGGGCCTCGACGTCGCCGACGCGATCGAAGTCACCCGCCGCGAACAGGAAGTCCCGGTGGACGACCAGGTGCGTGACGCTGCCATCGAACCGGCCGCCCAGCGATCGCCAACCGGCGCCGTCGTACACGGCCACGTCCCGGGCCACGCCTCCTGCGGCCCTCCAGGCCGCCGCCAGCCCGTCCGCCCCGAGCGATGTGACCGCATCCACTTCATGAGCGCCGTCCGGATGACCCAGGTCCTCCCACGCCGAGCCGTTGCTGCGCAACACATGGCCGCACGGCACACCGGAATTGGCGGTGATCCGGCCGGCGACGACCGGCGAACCTTCGTGCAGGCAGGCGCTGCTGAGATAACCGCTGACGTCGAGTTCGGGCAGGGGCGCCGGCGGGAATCCGCTCGTCGTCGGCAGCATCATCAAGGTGCCGGCGTAGAGCGCGTAAAGCGCGGTACCGAGCGGCACCAGCTTCGCCTCGTAGTTGAGCGGCAGCCACGGCCAGGGCTGCCAGCTGGCTTGGCCGTCCTGCCACACGAGTCGGCAGAGTTCGTAGTGGATATAATCGTCCGCGGGCGTCGCGCAGACTCCCCACGTCTCGTCACCGATCACCGCCACGTCGCAGAACGAACTGGTCGAGCCGAGGTCCGAGGCGGCGCCCCACGGAGCCCAGTCCTCGCCGGGGATCACGGCGACCCGATCGAGACTCGCGCCACCGCCGATGCGGAACTCCCCGGCGGCGACCACGCCGTCCCCGAGCGGGGCCAGCGCCCGGATTCCATCGTCACAACCGCCGTCGAGCGCCAGGGCGGCGCGGTATCCCGTGCCGTCGTGCGCGATCAGGCCGGGCGAAGTGACTCCGGGAACGGCGTCGGTGTCGGCCGCGAGCATGAGGTCGCCCGCGCATTCGAACATCAGCCGCGAGGTCAGGCCTCCGACATCCGACCAGACACCGTCCTGCCAGGCCCGCAGGTACGGAAAGGAAAGGTAGGCGTTGAAGCGCCACCAGTAGGACACGGCCAGCCGATCGCCCCAGGCGGCGATGGACTCGATCTGCCGGCCGGTCAGGATCGTGGTCCAGGCGCCCTCGCTCCAGAGCGCGACATTTCCGAGGCCCGAGCCGGACGTGGTCGCGAAGGCGACCGCCCCGTCGACCACCGCCATCCCGACGACCGGTCCCGGCAGGCCGGCGCCCAGGGGCTGCACGTTCACGCCGTCCCAGGCGAAGGCGTTGTTCACGGCCACGCCCCTGGCCGTCGTGAACGAGCCGCCCACGTAGAGCAGTCCCGCGTGCTCGGCGAGGAAGCGCACATCGCCATTCGTCTGCAGGACGTTGGCCCACGCCTGGCCGTCCCAGCGGTAGGCGCCGGCGTGGAGTTGACCGCCGTAGCTGGCCAACGATTGCACCGTCACGCCCGGCAGGCCTGCGCCGATCGGCTGCCACGACTTGCCGTCCCAGCGGGCGACGCGCTCGACCACCTGTTGACCGGAACGCGTGAACCGGCCGCCGGCGACCAGGTCGCCATCGTGCTCGGCGAGGGCCAGCACGACGGCGTCCAGCCCGTCACCCATCGGCGCGCCGTTGGTGACCACTCCGTCGACCAGTTCGCATCGCGCGATGTTGGCGAGAGGCCTGCCGCGGACTGCCGTAAGGGAGCCGCCGATCACGAGGTGGTCGCCGCAGGCGCGCGCCACGTGCACCAGGCCCTGGATACCGGCGGGGTGGAAGCCCTTCGACCAGTGGACATCCGCGGGCAGTCGAGCCGCGGCCGGCGCCGCCGGCAGGCAGAGAAACATCACGAATCCGGCAATCAGACAGATGCGTCGGACCATAGCGTCCCCCGATCGCGGTCCCATGGGATGAGCGTGCGGGATGTGCCCGGGCATCGTACCACAACGGCGGGGCCGCAGTCAAACCGCCCGCACGAACACGTCCTCCCCCGGCGCCGGCTCGGCCGCGAACCCCACCTTGCGCAGGGACCAGCGGTGCTTCGCGCTGCCGCCTCCTCACTTCACCAACGTCAGACGCCGCGACATCACGCCCGCCTCGGTCGACAGCCGGCACGCGTAGCTGCCGGAAGCCACCGGCCGGCCCCGCTCGTCGCAGCCGTCCCACACGGCCGTGTGGCGCCCCACCGGCAGCTCGCCCGACACGAGCGTCGCCACGCGTCGCCCGTCCAGCGAATAGATCGCGAGCTCGGCGCGCCCGGTCGCGGCCAGTTCGAACGACACCGTCGTCGACGGGTTGAACGGGTTGGGGTACGGCGCGCCCAGCGCGGTGACCGCCGGCGCGGCAAGCGGCAGGTCCACCGAGCTGGCGACGCCCTGCTGGATGGTCAGCACGCGGTCGGCCGCGACGTTCATGCGCACGCTGGTCGTGCCGTCGGGCCAGCGCACGATCACGCTGTCGGCCACGGCCGACGCGCCCAGTCCGAAGGCCACGCGGCGCGCGTGCTGCGCCAGGCTTTCGCCGCCGCCCGACACGTGCCTCAGTTGCGCGCCGCCGCCGCTGACCAGCCGCACGGTGGCGCCGATGGCGTCGCGCCGCGTGCCGACGCCCACCAGGTCCAGGTGCAGCCAGTGGCCGCGACCGGCGATCGCGTTGCGAAGAAGCACGTTCGGGGTGCCGTCGCGCGAGAGGTACAGATCCAGGCCACCGTCGCCGTCGATGTCGCCGCAGGCCACGGCCGTCGTGTTGCCCTGCACGACCGGCGCCAATTGCGACGCCGCGAACTGCCCCGCGCCGTCGCCGAACAGGAGCAGGTCCGGCTCATCCTTGCGTGCCACGTAGATGTCCAGGGCGCCGTCGTTGTCGAAGTCGGCCAGCGCCAGGCCGCGACCATGGCCGTCGTCGCCCAGGCCCGGACCGGAGATCGCCTGGAACCAGGAGCCCTCGTTCCGATAGCAGGCGTCGGCCTGGCCGTCGTTGACCAGGTAGAGATCCAGATCGCCGTCGCCGTCCAGGTCGCCCCAGGCGGCCGCTTGACCCGCGCCGGCGTTGGCCAGTTCGCCGGTCGCCATGAACCCGGGGAGGCCGCCGTTCTGCACCAGTTGGTTCGCCTGCCACACGAGGACGCGATAGACGTCCTGATCGCCGTCGCGGTCGTAATCGGCCCAGGGTGCCGCCGCGCCGTTGCCGACGGCCTGCAGCGCGGGGATCGACTGACCGATCAGGAACCACTGCCCGCCGCCGAGGTCGCCGAACGAGCGGAAGACCTGGCTCGCGGAACCGTAGTTGACCAGGTGCAGGTCGAGCAGGCCGTCGCCGTCGTAGTCGATCCAGGAGGCGGCGCGGCCGGCTCCCGTGTCGTCCAGCCCGAACTGGGCGATGTTCGTCCACGCACCGCCGTCTGACACCAGCAGCCGATTGGCCTGGCCGTCGCGCGTCAGGTAGACGTCCTGGTCGCCGTCGCCGTCGAAATCGGCCCAGGCCGCCGCCATCGTCAGGCCCGCTTCCGCCAGGAGCCCCGTCGCGACGTCCGCGAACGCCAGGTTGCCGTCGTTGCGCAGCAGGCGGTTGGCCGAGCCGCGGTTGCAGACGAAGATGTCCAGGTCGCCGTCGCCGTCGAAGTCCACCAGGCTGACGCCGCGGCCGGCGCCCGCGTCGCCGAGCGCGCCGGCCGAACTGGCGACGAACGGCGGGTCCTGGTAGGCGCCGCTGAGCGCCAGCGCCGGTCCACTCTGCGTCACGTCGCCGCCGGTCTGCGGCGAGGCCGGCAGCGACCAGCCCGGCATCGGCAACCAGGTCAGCGTGTAGGCCCCGGCGTCCCAGACCAGGACCACGGCGTCGCCGCTGCCCGTCTCGACGAATCCGTTCGGGCCCTCCAGCCGCCATGGCGCCAGCAGCCCCGTCGGCTGCACCGTGATGGTGACGGCCAGCGAACCGACCGACGGCCGGTAGTTGAACGTCATCGTCGGCGCATTGGCGCTGATGCCGTCGACATAGACGGGCGCCGCGGCGCCGTTCCACCACGTGGCCGCCGGGCTGGTCGCGGGGGTGAACAGCACGTGGCTGGGCGCCGCCCAGAGGTCGGTGGCGTCGCCCTGCCCGAAGCCGTTCTCGAGGTCCCAGCGCCCGTCCGCCTGCACCAGCGTGGTGTAGTAGTGCTGCGACGGCGTCCGCTGCTGGTTGTTGTTGCTGCCGTTGGTGTCGACGTGCCAGATGGCCAGGCCGGCGTCCGGCAACGAGGCGTCGCGGCCGGCGCGTTGCCGGTTCTCGATCAGGTAGTACTCGTTGGGGTACGAGGGGCGGTTGATCTTGTAGAACTGGTTGACGCCGGCGGCGGCCGGCAGGTTGGCGACCGCCAGGGTCAACGTGGTCAGCGAGGTCGACCAGCCGGACATCATGCGGAACGGCGCGCTCGGTTCCACCGGGTTGTTGGCCGGGCCGCTGTTGCACATCAGGCAGAAGCGGCCGACGCCCGAGGAGTCGCCGTCGTAGTCGTAGAGATCGGGCCAGCCGCACAGCATGTGGCCGTTCTCGTGGCAGAACGTGCCCAGCGACGGGCCCACGCCGATGTTCGTGATCTGATAGGCGCCGGTCGTCACGCCGTCGGCCGAGTAGGAAATGCTGCTGGCGTGCGGCCAAAGCCCCTGCGCCCAGCCCTGCGTCGGCTCGCCGGCGTAGAACACGTTGAGGGCGTCCACGCGGCCGTTGCCGTCGGCATCGTACAGGGCGTAGTTGAAGCCTTGGTTGTTCAGCCAGATCAGGGCCTCGCGAATCAGTTCGCGGGCGCGCTGTCCGTAGCTCACCGCGCTGGTGTCGTAATAGGTCTTGGGCTGCGCGGCCCGGTAGTACACGGTCGGCACGAAGTTCGTGTAGGTCAACAGCCCGTCCGACACGTCGTGGAAGTAGTCGCGCACCGAGCCGTTGTTGCCGTAGCCGGTGTAGCCGGGAAGGTTGAGATAGGCCTCGAAGTCGGCGGCGGGGATGGTCCAGGGCTGGTCGCTGAAGTCGATCAGCAGCGTGATGCCCTTGACGTTGCCGAGGACGACCGCGGCCGTGGCCTTGCCCGCGTCGCGGAACGACGGCGCCCCCTCGGCGTCCAGCACGGCGCGCACGGCGGCCGCCTGCCGGCGCCGCTCCTCGAGCGGAATGCGCAGGTGCGGCGTCAGGCCCAGCGTCGACAGCGCCGGATCGCCGACGCGAACGCCCGTGCTCACCAGCGCCGCGCCGTCCGCCGACAGGCGCGCGTAGCAGATGACGCCGGTGGCCTCGTCGCGCACCAGCGTGTAGCCGTCCGGCGTCTCGATGTGCTGGTGGAACTCGTCGCCCCAGACCACGACGGGCACGCCGGCGCCGTCGGGCTGGCGCAGATCGTAGCGGTCGCCCCAGTGGGGCGCGGCCTGGGCCGACGCGGCGGCCAGGGACAGCACGGTCAGCGCGGTGAGCGCCGGGACGGCGGCGAAGCGGGACGCGGTCGCGGGACCACGGCGCAGGTGGCGGCGGCGCAGGTGGCGATGGCGCATGGTTCGGCTTTCCGGGCTGGTGTGTGTCGCCGGCGGCGCATTGCGCGCCGGGAGCCGCAGGTCACCGCGCGACCGTCGGCCGCGGGCTCCCGTCGGACATCAAGATACGCATCCATGATACCATTCGACAAATGCCGGGACAATCCGTGATTCGCTCCGCGCCGGGCGGGCGCGCAGCCGCGGGGAAGCCGGGACCCTTCCGCGCCGCGATCGGCAACGATGGGGAACCACAGCGGGCGCTCAGTTGCGCCGACGCAAGCGCCCCGCGCGGGCGGCGCGCGCGGCGCGCGCCTGCGCGACGAAGGTCGCCACGTCCAGCGCCTCGTCCTCCACGAGCGGCAATTGCGGGAATCGCCGGCGGATCGCGGCGGCCAGGAGCCCGTCGGCCGCCACCGGTTGTCCGCCGGGCTCCGGGAAGCGGGCGGCGGTCCCCACCCCGCAACTCGGCGAGCGCGCCTTCAGCACGAAACCCGCCACGCCGACCGCCTGGCAGCGGTCGAGCGCGGCGTCGATCCACGCCTGGACGCGCGCGGTCCAGTCCTCGCCCGTGTGCGCGCCGACCATCCGTGGCGATGCCGCCGACCCGAACAGGTCGACCGGCTCGCGCGGCACCGGCATGCCGGCCCCGGTCTCCGGGCACAGCGGCACCAGCTCGGCCGCGCGCGCCAGCTCGTCGCGCACCGCCGCGCACGCCTTCAGCTGCCCGTCGTAACGCACGGGCTCGCCCAGCAGGCAGGCGCTGACGGCCACGCGAAGCGCCGTCGGGGGAGTGTCATCGTGCAAGGGCATGCGTCACTCCAGCACGCGCAGCGTGCCGTCCTGGGGCAGCACCAGCAGGCGCTTGCCGTCCGGCGTCCAGGCGAGGTCGTAGGGCGACTCCGCCAGCGGGATCTTCAGGAGGTGCGCGCCGGTCGCCGGATCCCAGACATGCACGTGGTCGTCGGCGCCGCAGGTGGCCAGACGGCCGCCGTCCGGGGAGTAGGCGACGGCGAGCTGCCCGCCGCCGGCGACGTGCATCTCGCGCACACGGCTCCAGCCGGCGGTCTCCCAGATCACGATCCGGCCCGAGGCCGAGGCGGCCGCCAGATGCGCGCCATCGGGCGAGAAGGCGGCCTGCAGCGCGCCGCGACCGTGGCCTTCCAGCCGCGCCAGTTCGCGGCCCTGCTCCTGGTCGCGCACGCGCACCACGCCCTCGTGGTCGCAAGCGGCGAGCAGCGGCCGGGCGGGGTGCCAGGCGGCGTCGCTGACGGCGGCGCCGGCCTCCACGGCACCGGCTTCGGCGCCGTCGGCGACGGCCCAGACCGGCAACCGGCGATCCTGCGCCGGGGCCGCGAGCCAGCGGCTGTCGGCGCTGAAGACGGCGGCCAGGGACTGCGTGCCCAGCGCGTGCTCCCGCACGAGGCGCGGCGCCCGTCCGCCGCCGTCACCGGCGGGATCATCACCGGCCGCGCGCATATCCCACAGGCGCAGCAGCCCGTCGTTCCCGGTGGTCGCCAGCAGCGAATCGCCGGGGCTCCAGGTCGCGCGAACGCCGGACTCGCCGTGCGCCTCCCACTGCCTGAGCCGCGTGCCCGTGGCGACGTCGAAGACGGCCGCCCAGCCGCCCCAGCCGGTCACCGCGGCGCGCCGGCCGTCGGCAGTCACCGACACGCCGTACGCGGTATGCGGCAGGCTCCAGCGCGAGGTGGCGATGTCGAGCGCCGCCAGGTCCCAGCGGCGCAGCGTGCCTTCCGCGTCGCTGCTCCACAACGCCAGACCGTCGGGCGTCGCCGCGAGCGCGGTCACTTCTGCGGCGTGACCGTGGAACACCGCCAGGTGGTCGCCGGTCTGGATGTCCCACAGGCGCACCGTCAGGTCCTTCGCCGCCGTCGCCAGGCGGCGGCCGTCGGCCAGCCAGGCCACATCGGCCAGCGCCAAACGTGCGCCCTCGGCCTGCCGGTGCAGCGAGCGCAGCAGCGCGCCGCTGGCGGCATCCCAGACGCGCAGGACGCCGTCGTCGTGGGCCACCGCCACGCGCGTGCCGTCGGGCGAGAGCCGGCACTCGTTGACGCGCTTGTAGGCGGGATCCTCGGGCGGCAGCAGGTGCAAGGCGCGCGCGCCGTCGGCGACGTCATACGCCGCCACGTCGAAATCCCAGGTTCCGAGCCACAGGCGGCGCCCGTCGGGCGCGTAATTCACCGCGCCGATGGGCTTGACCCCGTGCTCGAGGTGGCGGCGGGAGACGCCCGTGGCCGCGTCCCAGATGTCAACGACGCCGTACACGCCGCGCCCGGCTTCGCGACGCCAAGAGACCGTGCACAGCTCCGCCCCGTCGGGGCGCCACGCGACCGCCGCCACGCCTTGGCCGATGTCGTCGATGCGCAGGCTCAAGAGACGGGGGCCGACCTCCCACACGCGCAGGGTGCCGTCCGAGGACACGCTCGCCAGCCGGGCGCCGTCAGGCGAGAAGCGGGCGTTCCAGCACGGCTTCGTGTGGCCGGCGAGCACGGCGATGACGTCGCCCGTTCGGGCGTCGCGCAGCACGACGTCGTTGCCGGCGCAGACGGCGAGCAGCCGGCCGTCGGGGCTGACCTGCAGGTCGGTGACCGGCGCCTCGGCCCCGGCCACGACCCGCGCGCTGCGGTCCAGTTCACGCCACAGGTGGTCCCACTCCCAGCCGCGGTGCGCCGCCGGCGCCTCCTCGAGCCAGTGCCGCGCGGCGACGACATCGTGCAACTGCAGGGAGGTGCCTGCAGCGACCATGGCTGCGGCATAGTAGCGACGGTCGGGGTCGGTCGTCCCGTCCGGATCCGCGTGCGCGTGCAGCGCGGCCGCCAGCAGCGCCGCGAACACGGCCGGAACGAACAGGCTTTGGCGGGAGCGCGGCATCGGTTCCTCCGGGATCCGGCGGGCAGGAGCGCCCAGCGACACAGGGATAGCGACAGGCGTCGGTCGGCCGCCAGCGTCGGGGATGTCGCGGGCGCGGGCACCGGAGCCCGCGCCCGTCTTCCGGATCGGCATCGCCCGGCTAACCCCTGCCGACCAGCTTCTTGTGCGCCTCGATCAGCTGGTCCACCACGCCCGGGTCGGCCAGCGTCGTGACGTCGCCCAGGCCGGTGTACTCGCCGGCCGCGATCTTGCGCAGGATCCGCCGCATGATCTTGCCCGAGCGGGTCTTGGGCAGGCCGGGCACGATCAGGATGGCGTCCGGCGTGGCGATGGGGCCGATCACGTGCCGCACCTGCTCCTTCAGGGCGCCCACCAGCTCGCTGCCGGAGGCGCCGTTCGCGTCGGCGCCGAGGATCACGTACGAGAAGATGCCCTGGCCCTTGATCTCGTGCGGGAAGCCCACGACCGCCGCTTCGGCCACCGCCTCGTGCGCCACCAGCGCGCTCTCCACCTCGGCCGTGCCCAGGCGATGCCCGCTGACGTTGATCACGTCGTCGACGCGGCCGGTGATCCAGTAGTAGCCGTCCTCGTCGCGCCGGCAGCCGTCGCCGGTGAAGTAGTAGCCGGGGTACTGCGTGAAGTAGGTTTCGTGGAAGCGCTGGTGGTCGCCCCAGACCGTGCGCGCCTGGCCGGGCCAGGTGCGCTCGATGCAGAGGTTGCCGGTCACGCCGTTGCCTTCCAGGATCTTGCCGTCGGCGTCCATCAGCAGCGGCTTGACGCCGAAGAACGGCAGGGTCGCCGAGCCGGGCTTGAGCGGCGTGACGCCCGGCAGCGGCGTGATCATGATGCCGCCGGTCTCGGTCTGCCACCAGGTGTCCACCACGCAGCACCGCTTCTTGCCCACCTTCTCCCAGTACCACTTCCAGGTCTCGGGGCTGATCGGCTCGCCGACGGTGCCGAGCACGCGCAGCGACGCGCGCGAGGAACTCGCCAGGAAAGCGTCGCCCTCGCGCGCGATGGCGCGGATGGCCGTCGGCGCGGTGTAGAAGATGTTCACCTTCAGGTCGTCGACGATCTGCCAGTACCGGCCGGCATCGGGGTAGGTCGGGATCGACTCGAACATCACCGTGGTGGCGCCGTTGGCCAGCGGCCCGTAGATGATGTACGAGTGGCCGGTGATCCAGCCGATGTCCGCCGCGCAGAAGTAGATGTCGCCCGGGCGGTAGTTGA
>VGXH01000025.1 GCA_016873405.1 bacterium | reverse complement strand
CCAACCGCTCCGCCACGTATCGGCGCAGGCGCATGTCCGTCCAGACCTCGCGGTCGAGCCGGTTGCCGGTCGTGCTCCACGAGGCGGTGAAAAAGACGATCAGGGGCAGGTCGCGCCGGCGGGCTTCGGCCTTGCCCTCGCGCAGGCTGAGCCAGGTCACCGGCGGCGCGGCCTGCGTCCCTGCCGCCGGTTCTGCCTCCACGGCCGGCGCGGCGGTCGCGGCGGTCGCGGCGCGGGCGCAGATCGGCGCGACGACGACGCCGACCACCAGCGCCAGCGCGGGCATCAGGGGCGCGGACGAGCGTATCGCTCGCACCGGCGCGGCGTCGATCCGTCCGCTCATCGGCGTCTCCAGTCGTCAGGGCAGCGGCGGCGGCCAGGGCCAGTCCGCCGGCAGGGGACATTCGAACCGCACCACACTCCCGCCCACCGGGTGCGCGATGCCGAGCGCCAGCGCGTGCAGGGCCACGCGCCGGGCAGGCAGCCGCCTTGCCGCGCCGTACTTGACGTCGCCCAGCAGCGGATGTCCGTGCAGGGCCAGCTGCGCGCGGATCTGGTGGCGGCGCCCGGTCTGCGGGCGCACCTCCAGCAGGCTGCCGCCGGGCGCGGACGCCAGCACGCGGTAGTCCAGGCGCGATTCGCGTCCGCCCGGGAACGGCGCCGTCCCGGCCCGCGTCACGCCCTCGGCATCGCCGGTCGCGGCCAGCCAGTGCACGAGCTTTCCGGCCTCCGGCAGCGGCCGCCCTTCACAGACCGCAAGGTAGACCTTCTCGACGCTGTCGTCACGGAAGCACGCCGACAGGCGGGCCGCCGCCTTGCTCGTGCGCGCCAGCACGACGACTCCGCTGGCGTTGCGGTCCAGCCGGTGCACCAGGCCGACGTAGACGTTGCCCGGCTTGCCGTGCCGCCGGCGCAGCCAGTCGCGGGCCAGGTCGACCAGCGAAGGCTCGCCGCTGGCGCCGCCCTGGGACAGCAGCCCGGCCGGCTTGGCCACCACCAGCAGGTGGTTGTCCTCATGGATGACGTCCAGCGGCATCGTCGTCTCCGGTCCGGTGGCGGCCATTGTACGGGCGGGCGCGCGGCCATGACAACCGCGCCGTCGCGGCGGTCCGCCGCGCGCCGTCAGGGCGTCGGCCCGTTCGCCCCGGGGGCCGCCGGGGGCGACGGCGGCCGTTCGCCCGCGGTCCACAGCGCCGCCACGAGCAGGGCCGCGCCCGCCAGGGCGGCGGCGCCGGGCGCCCGCTCGCCGAACACGAGCCAGGACACCAGCACGGCCAGCGGCACCTTCAGGTTGTTCGCCACGGCCAGCAGCGCCGGCCGCGTGCGCGCGGCGCCACGGTTCCACAGCAGGAAGCCGACGGCCGTCGGCAGGGCGCCCAGGTAGAGCACGACCAGCGCCGCGCGCGGCGTCCAGCCGGCCAGCGGGCCGGCGCCCGTCACCACCGCGAACGCCGGCAGCGCCAGCGCCGTCGCGGCGGCCGCCCCGGCGTACATCCAGGCCAGCAGCTCCGCGTCCGGGGCGCCGCTGCGCCCACGCAGTGCGGCGTAGCGCAGCTGCCCGGCGGCAAAGCAGAGGTTGGACGCCTGCAGCAGCAGGACCCCGGGCCACGCCGCCTGGCCGGTCCCCGCTCGCCCGGTGACCAGCGCGGCGCCGACGACCGCCAGCACGGCCGCCGTCGCCGCCCGCCAGCGCCCGCGTCCGGCCGGCAGCTTCGCCAGCAGCATCACGTAGATGGGCGTGAACACGGTCAGCAGCGCGACCTGCCACGCCGCCAGCCAGCGGAAGGACGCCACGTAGAGCACGTACATGAGGCCGAACTGCACGGCGCCGAGGGTCATCGCCGCCAGGCGGACGCGCGCGGGCGCGGCGCCCCGGAGCGCGAACGGCAGGAACACCACGGCCGCCACGAGCAGGCGCGCGGCGGCCACGGCCGCCGGCGACAGGTTCGCGAGTTCGCCCTTGATGAGGCCGAAGGAGAAGGCCCACAGCAGCGACGCGGCCAGCAGCGACGGCACTACCGCACCAGCGTCAGCGCCAGCGTGCGCGTGTCGCCCCCGGCGCGCAGACGCGCGAAGTAGGTGCCCGAGGCGGCGGCGCGCCCGTCGCGGTCGCGCCCGTCCCAGTCCACGCCGTGCTCGCCGGCCGCGAAACGACCGCTCGCCAGCAGCGTCACCAGCCGGCCGGCGGCGTCATGCACGGCGAGCGTGGCCTCGCGTTCGTCGGCCAGCCGGAAACGCACCGTCGTGCGCGGGTTGAAGGGATTCGGCGCCGCCGCCAGTTCCAGCGCGACCACCGCGTCCGGCACGTCGGAGGCGCCCAGGAAACGCTTCTCGCAGAGCACCCAGTTCTGGGGATCGAGCGCCACCGTCACCGGCGTCCAGGGCACCTCCAGCGCATACCATTGCTCGACGGCATCGTTCTCGACGACGAACGCATAGAGTCCGTTCGCGGTCGAGATGTGCACGTCAAGGGGCATGGTGAACACGCCCGCGCCCGTCTGCGTCTGCTTGATCCGCAGGCGCACGCGCCAGCCGGAATCCGTCGGCTCCGTGCGCCAGGCGTAATCGTAGCGCGGGAAGTACTCGCCGTAGATCCACTGCTGGAAGAAGGCGTCCAGGTCCCGGCCGCTGGCCGCCTCCATGACGTCCCGGAACTGCTCGGTCGTCGCGGCGCCGAAGCCGTGCGCCTGTCGGTACTGCCGGAGCCCCGCGAAGAAGACGCTGTCGCCCACGACGTGCCGCAGCATGTGCGGCACCCAGCTGGCCTTGAGGTACGTGAGGTACCAGTTGAAGATGGCCGCGAAGTCCGTCGGATTCTCGACGATGATCGTCCCCGCCCCCAGATAGCGCGCCGCGGCCATCTCGGCGTGGTAGGCGGCCGTGCCGTAGCGGACCTCCTTCCAGTAGGCCTCCATCCAGGTGGCGAAGCCCTCGTTCAACCAGATGTGGGAGAAGTCGGCGCAGGTGATCAGGTTGCCGAACCACTGGTGGCCCAACTCGTGGGCGATCAGGTATTCGTCGTAGTTGTTGTAGGACATGCTGCTGCAGGTCTGGTGCTCCATGCCGCCGCCCCAGGGGAACTGGGCGTGACCGTACTTCTCCGCCACGAAGGGATACTCGCCGAACGCGTCCGCGAAGGCGTTCATCATATCGATGGTCACGGCGTAGCCGCTCGTCGCCGGTCCCAGTTGCGAGGGCAGGACGTAGTGCGTGACCGGCATCGTGCCGCCCGCCTCGGGGTGGTAGACGTCGTTGATGACCGCGTACGGATGGATGGCCAGCGAGACCAGGTAGGTCGCGATGGGGTAGCGCTCGCGCCAATGGTAGGTCTTCCTGCCGGCGGCGGGCTCGCTCACGCCGGTCAGCACGCCGTTGCTCGCCACGATCAGGTTCGACGGCACGGTGACGTCCAAGGCCACCGAATCGGCCTTGTCCGTCGCGGTGTCCTTGCATGGCCACCAGATGCGCGCGCCGTACGGTTCACTGAGCGTCCAGATGAGAGGCTGACCCTGGTGGATGTCCCAGCCGAAGGCGGAACTGGTCGGGTTGCCGGCGTAGTCGATGGCGACCTCCACCGTCTCGCCCGTCGCATAGGAGCGGTCCAGATCGACGCCGAGGATGCCGGCGTTCCAGGTGAACGTCGTCGGCGTCCCGCCGCTGCGCGCGGCCGACGCAGTCATCTGGATCCCGAAGTCCAGGTCCAGCCGCGTCAGCGGCCCGCCGACCACCTGGGCCCGGACGGTGGTCGTCCCGGTCACGATGCGCGTCGTCGCATTGATGTCCAGGGCCAGGCCGTACCAGCGCACGTCGTAGTCGGCCATGGCCTTGGCGGCGCCCGCCGGCCGCATGGCCTCCGCCTGCCGCATCCGCATCCCGGCGCGGGCCTTGGTCTCGGCCTCGCGCGCGCGGTTCTGCAGGCTCCGGTAGGCGCCGGACCAGGGGCTGCCGCCCGGCACCGGGGCCAGCGGGCTGAGCGGCTCCAAAGCGACGGCCGGAGCGTCGGCGACCATCAGGGCCAGCCCGGCCAGTAGCAGCGCGGCCGGAAGCGGGGCGAGCCGGGCGCGGCGGCGGCCGGGACGACGGTGCGGTCGGCGGGTCATGGCGGGCACGCTCCGGTCGGGTGTACGCGGCCGGCGGAGACCTGCTGCGGCCCCCCGGACCCATGATGATACGACGGATCGTGCAGCGACCACAAGCCGGCGGTCAGACCCCGGCCGCCAGCCGCTCGAGCAGGTCGCAGGCGCGGGCGCCGGCCGCCAATTGATCCACGGCCGCCACCCGGCAGGGACCCGGCGCGGCGGCCTGGATGACGGCCTCAACGCCGAGGGCGCCCCAGTCCGGCGCGCGCCGCTCGCGCGCCGGCACCAGCGTCGCCGCGCCTGCGGCGGTCACCAGGCGCCCATCCTCCAGTTCGCAGCGCCCGGCCAGCGCCCCGCGCAGGGAATCGCGCCGGGCCAGCAGGGCCAGCGACTCGGGGTCGGCCTCGTCGCGGATCGCGACCAGTTCCAGCCCCCGCCGCTCCTGCAACGCCCGGAACACCGCCCGCCCCTGCGGGCCGAAACCGTCGAGGGCCACCCTCATGCTCTCCCTTTCCCGAAACCAGTCCGTCGCGGCCCGTGCTGGCGCCGGAACGCGCCCGGTGCCATCATGGCCGGTCGATCCGCGACCCCCGGCACGCCCCAGCGCGCTGCCGGCTGGTCGCCTTGCGCCCACCCCGGTCGCCGAGGGAGAATCGGCCTTGCCCACCTACGAATACCAGTGCCGCCGCTGCGGCCGGCTGACCAGCGAGTTGAAGCCGATGAACGCGCCCAGGCGCCAGCGCTGTCCCTCCTGCCGCGGCAAGGTCGAACTCCTGATCAGCGGCGGCCTCGGAGTCGTCTTCAAGGGCGGCGGCTTCTACGTCAACGACTCGCGACAGGCGGCGGCGGCACGGAGCGACAAACCCGCCGGCGAACCGACGGCCGGCCCCGTCGCGGATGCGAAAAGCGGTGCGCCCGCGGCCGCCAAGGCACATGATAGCGGGAGCGGAGCCGCAGACAAGGACTAGCCCGGACCGCCCCCGGACCGCCGGGGCCGGCCGCGCCGACCAGGAGGGCGGGCATGGCAGCGGAGATGATCGCCGTCGAGATCGACGGCAGGCGCATCGATGTCGCGTCCGGCATCACCGTCCAGCAGTACCTCGAGCAGGCCCACCCGACCTGGCTGCAGGGCGACAACCCCGTGGCGCTGGCGTCCATCAACGGCCGGCGCACGCCGCTGGCCGAGCCCCTGTCCGGCGACGAACGCGTGCGCCTGGTCCGCCTGCGCGACCCCCAGGCCCAGAGCACCATCCAGCGCACCGTGCAGTTCCTGGCCGCCGTGGCCGCCGAGCAGCTCTTCCCTGAGCATCCCCTCTACTTCCATTTCAGCTACGACAGCGGCATGTACTGCGAACTGGAGCGGCCGGAGCCGCTGACCGACGACGAGATCGCCAGGCTCGAGAACCGGATGCGCGACCTGGTGGCGCAGGACCTGCCCCTGACGCCGCAGCGCTTCGGCCTGAGGGCGCTGTTGAAGATCTTCCGCCGCCGCGGTGACGAGCGCGCCTGGCGCGCCGCCAAGTACCTCCGGCGCGACACCATGCTCATGTACTCGATGCAGGGCGCCCAGCTGATGTACTACGGCCGGCAACTGCCGTCGACCGGCTTCGTGAAGGCGTTCCGCCTGCTGCCCGAATCGCCCGGCTTCGTGCTGCTGACCAACGAGAAGGGCCGTCCCGACTCGGTGCCCGCCTTTCGCCCGCAGCCGAAGCTCCTGGACACGCTGCGCGAACACGGGGAACACGCCCGCGGGGTCAAGGTGATCGGCGTGCCCGACACCGGGAGCCTCAACGAGCACATCGTCGCGGGCCGCACCGGTGAACTGATCCAGGTGGCGGAGGCGAGCCACAATCGGTTCTTCGTCGAGGCCGCCCGGCGCGTGGCCGACCTGCCCGAGCAGGGACGGCTGGTGCTGCTGGCCGGCCCCTCCAGTTCCGGCAAGACGAGCAGCGCCAAGCGCCTGATGGTGCAGTTGCGGGTCCTGGGGCTGCGGCCGTTCGCGCTGTCGCTGGACAACTACTTCGTCGACCGCGACGACACGCCGCGCGGGGCGGACGGCGACTTCGACTTCGAGGCGCTCGGCGCGCTGAAGATAGACCTGTTCAACCGCCACCTGACCGAACTGCTGGCCGGCCGCGAGGTGCACCTGCCCGAGTTCGACTTCCGCCGCGGCACCGGCCGCGAATCGGCGGCCGCGACGCGCCTGGCGCCCGGCCAGCCGCTCATCGTCGAGGGCATCCACGCGCTCAATCCGGCCCTGACGAGCAGCATCCCCGCCGAGGACAAGCTGCTGATCTACGTCTCGGCGCTCGCCCATCTGAACATCGACAGCCACAGCTACATCAAGACCACGCACAGCCGGCTGTTCCGCCGCATCGTGCGCGACGCCAAGTACCGCGGCTACACCGCCAGCCAGACGCTGGCCCGGTGGCCGAAGGTGCGACACGGCGAGGAAACGCACATCTTCCCCTACCAGAACAACGCCGACCTGTTCTTCAACTCGGGCCTGACCTACGAGTTGGCGGTGCTGAAGCTGTGGGCCGAGCCCCGGCTGGCCGCGGTCGAACCGGACGACCCGTTCTTCTTCCTGGCGCGCACGCTGATCGACCAGCTCTCGCTGCTGCTGCCGATCGACGCCAGCCAGGTGCCGCCGACCTCGATCCTGAGGGAATTCATCGGGGGGTCGAGCTTCGACTACTAGCCCGGGCTGTTCACGAAGGTCCGGGCCAGGCGGCGGGTCCTCAGGGGCCCGGCGGTCCGCCCCACTGCGGGAAGATCTGCTGCCAGAGGACGAGCAGGCCGGCGAGCAGCAGAAGCACGCCGAGCGCCCTCAGGATCGCGTCGATCTGTCTCGCGGTCAGGCGGTGGCGGGCCGCCGAGAGCGCCCAGAGCAGCAGCGAGAACCAGGAGAAGACCCCGAGCGCCACGCCGCCCGCGAACGGCGCCGGCGGGATGTCCGGATCCAGTCCCAGGGCCGTGGCCGCGGTGATGAGGACCAGCCAGTTGAAGGGCACCAGCGGATTGGCCGCGATCAGCAGGACGCCGTTGCGAAGGTCCGCTCCCAGGCTCCGCCGCGGCGGCGCGGGGAAGCGGCCGGACGCGGGCAGCGAGGTGTGCCGGCGCAGGTAGTAGGCGCCCAGCCCCACGAGCACCACGCTGCCGATCCAGCGCGCGGCGGCGCCGACGACGGGCCGCTGTTCGAGCAGATGGGCGGCGCCGGCGAGGATCACCAGGCACCAGACGCCTTCGGCCAGCGCCGAACCGCAGGCCAGCGCCAGGCCGTTGCGCCACCTTCCCGCCAGCCCGCGCTGGGCGATGAACACCGAGACGGCGCCGCCGATGGGCACCGAGGCGACGAAGCCGAGCGCGAAGCCCCAGGCCGCCGCCGCCATCAGCAGCCGCCGAACTCGGAGCGGGCGTCCACGAGGTCCGACGGCGTGTCGATCTCCCGGCACGGCAGGCCGCCGATATCGATCGCCACCACGTCGTGGCCGGCCTCGATGAGCTCCAGGAAGGACGCCTCGTAGTACTCGTTCCGGCGCTGCTCGCCAAGCAGGCGCCGGCGCAGGACCGGCCACAGGGCGCCGACGAATTCGGCGCCGAAGATCTCGATGCCGACCGACTCGCCCGCCGCCGCGGACGGCTCCAGGTCCTTGCCGAGCGCGCGCACGCGCCCCTCGTCGTCCAGCGCGGCCTTCATCTCCTCGTCGCCGATCCCGCCGCGCGTGCGCAGGGCGAGCCGGTTGGCCGCCGGGTGCGCGAGCAGCAGATCGAGAACGCCGCCGGCGAAGACGATGTCGGCGTCCAGAAGCATGAGCGGCCCCGGCGGCAGATCCGCGGCCAGGTGCAGCGACCAGGCGTTGTTGGTCGTGGCATGGTCGGCGTTGCGGATGAAACGGAAGGCGGCTTGCGGGAATTCAGCCGTCAGGGCCGCGCGGATCATGTCCCCGCGATAGCCGTCGACGATCGTGATCCGCTCGAGACCGCGCGCGAGCAGCAGGTCCACGGCGCGCGAGATGATCGTGCGCCCGCCCACCTCCAGCAGGCACTTGGGCCGGTCATCGGTCAGCGGCCGCAGCCGCGTCGCCCGGCCGGCCGCCAGGATCAGCACTTCCACGCGAGACACCCCCTCAGGCGACTCCCGGCCGCGCCGTGCGCTCGCGGATCGCCTGCACGGCCGACACGAACAGCCCCCATGTCGCGCCGGCGACCAGGCCTACCCACAGGTAGTACTCCGGATGTCCGAGGAATCCCGCCACGGCGATCAGCGTGACGTGCGTCGACGGTCCCATCAGCACCGCCAGGCGCAGGACCGGCCGCATCGTCCACCGCCAGGCCGCCGGCGATTCCCCGGCGACCGCCGCCGGCGGCAACGTCTCTCCCCGCTGCCAGAGGCGGAGGTAGAGCCCGTAGGCGGCGACCAGGAGACGGTCGAACCGACGGCGACCTTCGCGCCGCCACTGCTCGGCCTCGAGCCGCAGCGCGGCCAGCTCGCCGCGGGGGTCCCGCCGGCGGCCGTGCACGCGCGCCAGCCACTCGCTGCGCAGGAGGTCGACGCGGGCGCACCACCAGGCATAGACGAGCCCGGCCGGCACGCCGTAGGACAGGGTGCGCCAGACCTGACCGTCCCTGGCGGCGACGCCGTGCAGCAGCGCGACGAACACCGCCGTCTGGATCACGTAGTCGGTCAGCCCGTCCAGGATGTGGCCGGTGGTCGAGCCGGCTCCTCGCACCCGGGCCAGCATGCCGTCCACGCAGTCCAGGACGTTGGTGGCCAGCAGCAGCGCGGCGCCGGCCTGGCAGGCTGCCGGCGTGCCCTGCCAGAAGCAGGCTGCTGATGCCAGCCCTGGCAGCAGGTTGAAGACCGTGATCTGGTTGGGCGTGATGCGCGTCGGAGCGACCAGTTTGACAATCCCGTACGCCGCCGGCCGGTACAGCCAGACGTCGCACGGTTCCTCGAGTTCCGGACCTTTGAGCAGGCTCCGGTAGTCGGCGATCCAACCCGAGGCGGCGCGGATCACACCGCCTCCCCGAGGGCCCGCGCCGGCGCGCACACCGCCGCGGTCACGGCCCGGATGGTCCCGACCAGGTGTTCGATCTCATCGGTCGTGCCGAGGCTGATCCGGGCATGATGCTCGAACCCGGGCTCCTTGAGGAACTTGATCACCAGGCCCCGCGCGGGGAGCTCGCGCGCCAGGAGCGTCGCGATCGCGGGCGCCAGCCGCACGAGCACGAAATTGGCGTCCGACTCGAAGGCCTTGCACCCGGGCAGCGAGCCGAACACCTCGTACAGGAGCCGCCGGGATTCCTCCATCCCCGCGGCCACGCCGCCGTAGTAGCCGGGACTGGCCAACGCCGCCAGGGCCAGGCCCTCCGACAGGCGGTTGAAGCCGAGATAACGCGCGGAGTAGGCGCGGAACGTCTCCAGGTCGTCGCCGCACACGGCATAGCCGATCCGGACTCCGGCCAGGGCGTAGAGCTTGCTGAATGTCCGCAGCACGAGCAACCGCGGGAACTCCCGGGTCAGGGCCCCGATCCCGTCGCTCGCGGACTTCGCGAACCCGTGGTACGCCTGGTCCAGGATGACGGGCACGTCGCGGTAGGTCTCGAGCACGCGCAGCAGGTCGTCATGGCCCAGGGAATTGCCGGTCGGGTTGTTCGGCGAGGCGATCAGGACCAGCGCGGGCGCCGCGGTCTCCCGCAGGCGGATCAGCGCGTCGACATCGTATTCGTAGCGCGCCGCGCCGGGGCGGAGCGGATACTCGACGGTCACGCCGCCGACCTCGCCGGCCACGGCATGATAATACCACCACGAGGCCGAAGGGACGGCCACCGAGGCCCCCGAGCGCAGGTAGTGGTGGACCGCCTCCTTGAGGATGTCCTCGCAACCGTAGCCCAGGATCAGGCGATCCTCAGCCACCCCGTGCAGCCGCGCCAGATGCGCCGCCAGATCGCTGCTCGATCCCCGCTCGAAGCTGCGGCTGTAGTTGAAGAGCAGTTCCGATGTGGCCTCGCCCAGCACGCGCAGGCACTCGGGTGCCGGGCCGTACCGGTTCTCGTTCCGGTCCAGGTGGATGAGCCTCTTCCCCTGCATGCCTTCCCTCTCCCGTCACGTGACGCCCCGGCCACGTCACGGCCGCAGCCACCCCACAAAACGAACCGGGGCCGTGGTCACGGTCCCCGCAGTTGACCGGAACATAACACGCCTGTCCCGGTTGGGATTCCAAAAAAAACCCGCGCCCGACCGCCGCGGCGAACGGTGGCCGGCCCGGCCGGTCGCCCGCGGGCCCACCGGCTGCGGCGGTCATCACGGCACCAGGAAGTGCTCCTGCAGCCGGCCCACCGCCAGCGCGGCCTGCTCCTCGTTGGTCAGGAACGAGACCGTCGACAGCGAAGTCGCGATCATGTGGATCTCGACGCCCGCCTCTCCGGTCGCCTGGAAGACGGCCCCGGCGATCGCCGGCCGCTCGCTGAAATGCGGCCCGTAGATGGAGATCGCCGAGCAGCGGCGCTGCACCTCGATCGACCGCGCGCCCACCTGCTCCTGGAGCGATTGCAGGATGCCGAGCGTCTGGTCGAGGTCGCCGGTCCCGACGGCGAAGGCCAGGTTGCCGAGGCCCTCGCGGTCGTGGATCGAGGACACGCAGTTGAGGTTGATGCCCCTCTGGCCGAGGGCCGACAACGTCCGTCCTGCCAGCCCCTGACGGTCCTCGACGCCCAGGATGCGGATGAGCACCAGTCCGTCCGTGCGCGTGATGCCGCCGACCGCGATCTTCCCGGTCATCGTCCTGCCTCCCCTCCGCCGTGGCCGCCGCGGGAGCCGCTCCGCGGGGGCGCGGATCCCGCCGGCCGGGACCCGTTCCCGGCGCGCCAAAGCTAGTCAGCGGGGCGGGCGAAGCCAAGCCCCGGAACCACGGCGGGATCCGGCCGGCGCGCCGCCGTTGACAGGGGCGGGCGCCGGCGCGGATCATGACGGCGGCCCGGACCGCTGCGGTGCGGAAGCCGGACAGAGACCGGGCGAAAGGCGGAGGACATGAAGA
>VGXH01000024.1 GCA_016873405.1 bacterium | reverse complement strand
CGGCGCGTCCTCTGCGCTTCAGAATGGCCGGGGTGCCGCGTGCGGCGCCGCCAGCCTCATCCCCCGACGGTCGGGGGAATCTCAGGGCCCGCCTTCGAGCGGCGGGCTGTTAACCAAAATGGGCGCAGAGCGCGATTCTGAGACTCAGAGACGTTTTCGCGGCGCAACAGGCGCGGGCGGCGTCTCGCTCGGAATCTCTCTCTTCCCGGGCTGCGGCGGGGGCGCAAAACTCGCCCTCGCAACCGCGCCTCGCCTGTGCACTTACAAGACAGCCCCCGCGCCGCCAGGGCCGAGGGCCACCGTCAACTTCTCAGCGCACGATTCCTGGGCGGAAAAGGGTTGGCTCCTCGGGTAGGGCTCGAACCTACAACCCTGCGGTTAACAGCCGCATGCTCTACCATTGAGCTACCGAGGAACCGGATTCCGCAGCCACAAACAGTCCCGCCCATGTCCCGGAGGCACGGGCGGGCCCGCTCGAAGCGGCTGGTATTATAAGCCGCGGGCCGGCCAGCGTCAAGAACGACCGGTTTTCGGCCAGTTGCCACCGTCGAGAAGCGCGTCCGCCTCCCTGAGCACATCGTCAAGGCTGCTCCCCGCACCCGCAGCGATATCCCTCTCGCCTGCCTTATCCAGCAAGGTCGCCTGCCCGTCCATCTGGAGCGGGCGGATGGTGTCCAATTCGGGCGCCTCGTTCCGCCGGGCCCAATACAGATCCCAGCGGTACTGCAACGACATCCAGAATCCCGCGGTGTTGCCGAAGTAGCGGGCCAGGCGCAGCGCCGTGCTGGGCGTGACGCCGCGGCGCTGGTTGACCAGCTCGTTCACCCGCTGGTACGGGACGTGGATGCTGTCGGCCAGGTCCCGCTGCGAAAGACCCAGCGGCTTGAGGAACTCCTCGAGCAGCATCTCACCCGGATGGGTCGGCTCTCGATCGGTCGGGACGCGAACCATGATTGAGCCCCTTGATGTTCTCGGTCGCCTGGTCCCTGAACGACTTGATCACAATATCACGATAGCACGGCTTTCATGCTACGTCAATCCCCCTCGCTGTTGCCCACCAGCACCCCGATCTTCCCCAACACCTCGACCATCGTCATCCCATTGACCTGCGCGAACTTCCGCGCTCCGCGCGCCGCCCAGTCCAGGCTCTTGATCTGGTCCGCCAGGATCGCACCGCAGGCGGCGCCCCCCTCCGGCAGCACCACCTCGAACGGGTAGCCCTTCACCTGGGTGGTCAGGGGGCAGAACAGGGCCAGCCTCACGCGGCCGTTGTAGGCGCGCGGCGAGATCACCAGCGCCGGCCGCCGGCCGGCCTGTTCGTGCCCCGCCTGGGGATCGCATTGCAGCCAGACGATGTCGCCGCGCTCGGGCACGTAGCCATCGCGGCTGTCGGGCGCTACCAAGACTCGCGACCCACCTGATCGCCGGTTTCGACGGCGGCATGCTGGTTCTCGGCCGTCACGCCCGCGAGCAGCCCGTCCAGCGTCCACTCGGCGGGCGCCACCGTCCGGATGACCAGGCGGCCATCCTCCAGGGTCAGTTCGACGGGCGTACCGTCGGCCACGCCCACCTCCACGGCGAACACCCAGGGGATACGCAACCCCAGGCTGTTGCCCCACTTGGCGATTCGGGTGCGCATGGGAACCTCCGGGCGGTCAGGGGTGGACGCAGACGGATGTATATCCAAAGAGTATCCATCATCTGTTGCGCCGGCGCAACCCCCAAACATCCCTTACCTCCCGATCCCCACCACGAACCGCCAGTCCCGCCCCCCGGCCGCCTCGCCCACCGCCCGGGCCGCCCGCAGCTCCACGCGGCTGCCGATCCCCACCAGCGGCAGGTCCAGCCGCCGGCTGAAGCCCAGGCCCACATCCGCCCGCGAGCCCGTCGGCGGGGCCCCGTCCCCGCGCACGCCCACCCCGGCGCGCCCGTCGGCCGCCGCACCATCCGCACCCGGCCACGCCTCCCCGGCCTGCCCCCACGCCCCGGCCCACTCGGCGAACAGGAGCGGCCGCAGCTGCAGCCCGCGCAGCCCTGGCACCCGCAGCGCGCGCCACGGGTCCAGGTTCAGGTCCAGTTCGAGGGAGGCCCAGGCCCCGCGATCGCCCAGCAGCGACCCGGCCGGCCACCCGCACAGCGAGCCGCCGCCGCTGCCGCCGCCGCCGTCAGCGGGCCGCCAATCGCCCAGCCACACGCGATGCTGCGCCGGCGCCGCGCCATCGAGGCCGCGTCCGCCGGCGCGCGCGGTCCAGCGGTTGCCCAGGGCGTCGGGCCGTTGCCAGCGCGCGGACCAGTGCCAGCCCAGCAGGTCCACATCGTCGCCGGCGTACCCGGGCACGCGCCCCCTCAGGTTGAGCGACGCCACGCCCGCGCCCACCGTCAGCGCGCCCAGCCGCGCGCCGCCGTCCAGGCGCAGCGTGCCCTGGTCCACCGCGTCGGCCGCCAGCATGCCGTTCGTCAGGTCGTCCGGCCGCAGCGCGCGCCCCAGCGCGTTCCACCTCTGGTGCACGGCAAGATCGAACTCCCGCGCCTGCGACCACCCGGCTTCGAGCCACGCGCGCGGCGCCGCGGCGCGCCCCTGCTGCCAGCGCGCCGAGGCCGCCAGCACCGTGCGGTCGAAATAGTGGTTCGGGTCGCTGCCCCACAGCAGCGCCGACCACGAGCGCTGCCCCGTGCGGCTGTCGCCGCCGAACGCGGCCGTGGTGCGGGCGGCGCTCGCGCGCAGCGTCAGGCCCGCGCCGGCGCGCGCGCCCACGCCCACACCCCACAGCGCGCGGCGATCATCCAGCCCCCAGCCCAACTCTGTGTCCAGCCGCAGCGCGCCGCCCAGCCGGCCGATCGTCGCGCCCACGCGCGGGGCCACGCCCTGCGCGCGGTTGAACGCCAGGCCGGCCGGCCGCAGGCGCACGCCCACCGGCGGCCGCGCCGGCATGGCCGCCAGGGCGCGCGCGCCCTCGCGCGAGAGCGAATCCAAACGAGCCGTCGCCAGCGACGACGGCTGCCGCAACGGCGCCGGCATCTCGGCCTCCCACAGGTCGTCGATGGCGGCCCAGAACAGGGCGGCGCCCGGATCGTCAGCGTCGGCCGCGCTGGCCGCGCCGTCGCACGGCTCGCCGTTGATGACGATGTCGCGCAGTTCCACCTTCACTTCCCAGGTGCCGCCCGTGCCGGCCAGCGGCAGGTCGCGCAGTTCCAGCCGCGCGGTCTCCAGCATGGGGAACCAGACGCCGCCGCACGGCGCCTGGCGCTGCCGGTAGTGCGGGATGGCGCGGATGAACCAGGGGAACGGCACCGCTCCGTCGAAGCGCGCGTCGACGCGGCGGATCGCGAAATCGGCGATGTCCACCCAGATGGTGCCCGAAGGCAGCGGCGCGAAGCGGTCGCGCGGCGTGAACGACACCACGTGCACCAGGCTGCCGCCCACCAGCTTGCTCTCCAGCAGCTCGTAGCGGTAGAGCCGGGCGCCGCCCTCGGCGAACGGCAGGTCGTCCACCATCTCCATCGGGCGCGGCTGCCAGGCGGGCTTGACGTGCGTCTTCTCGGTCGCGGGCTGCGGCACGCCGTCCTTGAACGACTGCTTGCGCTCCCACAGCCGCACGATGCGGTCGGGCCGGCCGCGCTGCTGCTCGTAGCGCAGCGCCGACTCCTCCACCTCCCAGTCGCCGCGGTGGCCCCTGCCGGCGCTGTCGATGCCGGCGCTGTCGGCGTCGGCGCCGGCGCCCGCCGCGCGGCCGCCGGGGCTGCGCACGGTCGTGATCACCGCGGTGAAGGCCACGCTGCGCAGGCTGTCGCGGTCGGCCCGCTGGCGGCGGCCGATGTCGGCGATGATCTCGCCCAGCGTCACCCGCGGCGCGGCCACGTGCAGCGTGTCGGACCAAGTGTCAGACCAAATGTCGCCCAGGCCCGTTCCGCCGGACGGAACGGTCGCCGTGTCCGCGGCCACGACCGGCGCCGCGATCACCAGCAGAAGCAGCGCCGCGTGAAACCATCCCCGATGGCGCAACGTCATGTCATCCCTCCCGATACTGACCCCCGGCGAGCCCGGCGGCCCCTGGCCGCGTCGGCGCCGGTCGGGCCGTGGCCCCCGTCTCCCAAAGGTCGCTGGAGGTGCCGGGGCCGGCCCTGCCGGCCGCGCCTGCCCGCGCGGCCCGGCCCGCCGGGGTCGCCCGGGCCGGGCACGATCCGCGCCCGTCGCCCCTCCCGCTCGCCCGACCGCCGTGGGCCCCCGTCGGGCGCCGTGGCGCCGCCTTGGCCACCCCCGGACCGGCCCCCCTTCCGTCGGCACAGGTTGACGGATCGGGGCTCGCTGTCAAAGCCAATAAACGCAAAAGACCGATCAAGTTGTCCCTGCGACCGCCGATACCGCGGGCACGGGACACCGCGCCGCGCGCGGGCGACCCGTCTGTTCCCGTGCGGATGATCGTGAAGTGGCCGTGATGTGAAGCTGCAGACCCACATTCCGAATCCGGCGCTGGTGCTGGCGGCCGTGGCCGTCGCCACCGGCGCCCTGCACCTGACCGCGCATGCGCTGGAGCTGGGCGAGCCGTGGGAGGTGCTGGTCGTCGCGACGGGCGCCGCCATCGCCGCGCTGCTGGTCTGGCGACGGGCGCGCACCCGTTCCGCTCTGACCGCGCGGGCGATCGAGCACCGCTACCTGCGTTCGGTCATCGACGCCATCCCGCACTTCATCTTCGTCCGCGACGCCGAGGGCCGCTTCACGCTGGTCAACCGGGCCGTCGCCGACTTCTACGGACTGCCGGTCGACCAGGTCGAGGGACGCCACCTCTTCGACGTCCACCCCGACCAGGCGCAGGCGCGCGCCTGGCTGGACGAGGACCGCGAGACGCTGGAGCGCGGTCAGCCGAAGAGATTGCCGGTCACCGACACGAAGCACAGCGACGGCCGGCTGATCTGCGTCGCCGCGCTCAAGAAGCCGCTGCCGGCCGAGATCGGCGGCGTGCCGCGGGTGCTGGGCGTCTCCATCGACATCAGCGAGCAGATGCGGGCTGAACGCGCGCTGGCCGCGCGCCTCGACTACGAGCACACCGCCGCCGCGCTGTTCCAGACCTTCGTCCACTGTGGACGCGACCAGATGTCGCAGATCATGAGCCGGGTGCTCGGTCGGCTGGGCCGCTTCACCGGCAGCTCCCGCGCGTTCCTCTACAGCTTCGACGCGGAACGTGGCGTAGCCGTGCGCCAGTACGCCTGGAGCAACGAGCGGTGCGAGGGCCTTGAGGCGCCGCCCGCCATGCTGCCGCTCGCGGCCCTCGACTGGCTGCAGGGCCTGTTCGAGATGAAGATTCCGGTCATGACCGAGGACCTGCGCCGCCACGATTCGATCCCGCCCGCCTTCCGCGCCGACTGGGGCCCGGAGCGCGCCGCCTTCCTGGCCGCGCCCATCCTGCGGGACCAGCGGCTGTTCGGGTTCATCGGTATCGACGGCGACGAGGCGCGCCCCTGGCCGCAGGAGCACGTCAACCTGGTACACTCGGTGGCGGACCTGTTCATCACGGTCTGGTCCAAGCACGAGACGGAGCGTTCCCTGGTGCAGGCGCGCGAGGCGGCCGAGGCCAGCAGCCGCGCCAAGAGCGAGTTCCTGGCCAACATGTCGCACGAGATCCGCACGCCGATGAACAGCGTCATCGGCCTGGCCGACCTCCTGACCGACATGGACCCCACGCCCACGCAGAAGCAGTACCTCGAGATGATCCGCGTCTCGGGCGCGGCGCTCCTGAGCCTGATCAACGACATCCTCGACTTGTCGAAGATCGAGGCCGGGCAGCTCGAACTGGACGCCGTGGAGACCGACCTGCCGGCGCTGGTCGACGAGATCTGCGGCCCGATCGCCTTCACGGCGCACACCGCCGGCCTTGAACTGGTCTGCCGGCTGGCGCCCGGCGTGCCGCGGCGCGTGCTGCTGGATCCGCATCGCCTGCGCCAGGTGCTGACCAACCTGCTGAACAACGCGGTGAAGTTCACGCAGCATGGCCACGTGTACCTGAACGTCGAGCCGGTGGGCGCGGGCGACGGCTGCGTGGACCTGCGCTTCGCGGTCAGCGACACCGGCATCGGCATTTCGGCGTCGGCTCTCGAGCACATCTTCGAGAAGTTCACGCAGGCCGAGGCGGGCACCACGCGCCGCTACGGCGGCACGGGCCTGGGCCTGGCCATCAGCCAGCACCTGGTCGGCCTGATGGGCGGAGTGATCAGCGCCGCCAGCGAGCCCGGCCAGGGTGCGACGTTCTCTTTCACGCTGCGTCTGCCGGTCATGGCCGCGGATGTCGAGCCGGTGGCCGCGGGCACGGCGCCGGGCGCGCATGTGCTGATCGTCACGCCGCACGCGCTGACCGGCGAGGTCTTGCTGGAGAAGGTGCGGTTGCTCGGCCACGACGGCCGCGTCATCCCCGGCGGCCCGGAGGCGCTGGACCAGGCCGGCGGCTGGGCCTCCGCGGCTGACCGGCCGTTCACGCATATCCTGTTCGACCAGGCGCCCGCTGGTGGCAAGGCCGCTGACGCGATCGGCTTCCCGCTGCCCGACCTGCGCCCGTACCTGGCGCGCCTGGCGCCGCGCCACGATCCGCGCCTGGTCCTGCTGGCGCGCCTGACCGACTGCGCGCGAGAGAACGATCTGCGCGACCGCGGCTTCGCCCACGTGCTGGCCAAGCCCGTCCACACGGCCCGGCTGTGCGAGCTGCTGGCCGGCCACGCCGGGACCGCTCCTGCGGACGCGGGAGGCGCCGCCGCTGCCTCGACGGCGGAGCCCGGGCCCGTCGCTGCGGAGGATGTCGTCGGCCCCCGCGTGCTGCTGGCCGAGGACAACCCCTTCAACCAGAAGGTGGCCACGGCCATGCTGCGACTGCTCGGCTGTTCGGTGGAGGTGGCGGCCACCGGCGTCGAGGCGGTGGCGCTGGCGCGCACCGGCGCCTTCGACCTGGTCCTGATGGACTGCCAGATGCCGGTGATGGACGGCTACGAGGCCACGCGCCGCATCCGCGCCCTGCCCGCCCCGGCCGACGCCGTCACCGTCATCGCCATGACCGCCAACGCGCTCAGCGGCGACCGCAAGGCCTGCTTCGCGTCCGGCATGGACGACTTCCTCAGCAAGCCCATCAACAGGGCGATGCTGGCGGACATGATGCGCAAGTGGGAGATCGGCGCCAAGGCGCCCCAGCCGGCGGAGGCGCCCGTCGGCTGAGCGCTCAGCGCCCCCGCACCAGATAGCGGCGCACTTCGAAGTGGTTCATCGTGTTGAGGATGCCGCCGCAGCAGACGCCGGCCGCGCGGGCCAGTTCGGCCCCATGCCGGTAGTCCACCAGCCGCGCGGCGCGGTGCGCGTCGGGGCTGATCGCCAGCAGCACGCCCATCTCCTGCGCCAGCCGGCAGTGGCTCCAGTCCAGCTCGGCGCAGCACGGGTTGGCCGTCACCTCGACCGCCGTGTGGTGGGCCGCGGCCGCCTCCAGCACGCGTCGCATGTCGATGCCCGCCTTGGCCCCCTGCAGCATGAATTCGCCCATGGGCTTGCCCAGGATGGACACGCGCGGATGGGACGCCGCGCGCACGATCTGGTCGGTCAGGCGCCCGGTGTCCCAGCCGCCGTTGGCCGGGAACGAGGCGATCACGAAATCGAACCACATGAGGTCGGCGTCATCGACGGGCAACGTGCCGTCGGGGTTCACGTCCAGCTCCACGCCCTGCAGGATGTCGAACGCGGGGTTCAGCGACCGCAGCCGCTCGATCTCCTGCCGCTGCACCTGCGCCGCCTTCACGTCCAGCCCTTCCGGATGGGTGTTCGAGCGGAAATGATCGCTGATTCCCAGGTACTCGAGCCCGATCTCCCGCGCCGTCGCCACCATCGAGGACAACGAATGCGCCCCGTCGCCCCAGCGGCTGTGGCTGTGGAGGATGCCCTTGATGTCGCAGGGACGCACGAGTTGATCAGGCGGGGCGGGAGTCGCCGGCGCGGCTGGGACAGCCTCGCCACGCGGCGCGGGATCGTCGTAGCAATCGCTGTACAAGTCCGCTCCGGTGGGGTGGGGTCCGTCGAGCCCGTCGCCTCCCGCCGACCAGTCCGACGGGCGGAGTCCAGCTTAAGAACACTCCCGGCCGCCCGCAACTCGCCGGCGCTGGTCGGCGGGTCGGCGACGCGCTATCATCGTGCTCCCCGCCGGAAGGAGATCCCGATGGCCGCTCCCGATGACGCCGACCGCAACACCATGGCCGCCGCCGCCCTGCGCGCGATGCGCAACGTGCTGGACCTGACCCCTGCCGATCGCGTGCTGGTGGTGACCGACGCGGCCACCGCCGGCTGCGGCGATGCCTTCGCCGCGGCCGCGCGCGGGCACGGCTGCCCCGTCGTCCTGTTCGCGCTGCCGGACGCCGGCCGCCCGCTGTCCGCCGTGCCGCCGGACCTGTTGCCGCTGCTCGACCAGGCCGATGTCGTCATCAACGCCATCGTCGGCGACCCCGCCGAGGTCCCCTTCCGCCTGCAGTGGATCGGCCTGATCGAAGGCTCGGGCCGCCACCGCCTGGGCCACAGCCCCGGCATCAGCGCCGACATGATGCTCGGCGGCGCCCTGGACGTGGACTACGCCGCCATGCACGACACCGCGCTGCGCCTGACCCACGGCCTGCGCAAGGCCGCCGCCGTGCGCCTGACCACCCCCGCGGGCACCGACCTGGTCATGGACGTCCGCGACCGCGGCTTCACGCACGACCTGAAGGCGCGCCCGGACGCCGGCGCCAACCTCCCCTGCGGCGAGGTCTACACCGCCCCGGTCGAGACCGGCGCCAACGGTCTGTTGGTCGTCGACGGCGGCTTCGCCGGCCACGGCCGCCTGGCCGCGCCCGTGGTGATCACCGTGCGCCACGGCCGCTGCATCGACCTGGACGGCGACGACCCCTCCCTGGTCGCTGCCGTGCGCGGCTTCATGGACACGGACGAGGGCGCGCGCGGCATCGCCGAGCTGGGCATCGGCCTCAACCCGCGCGCCCGCCTGGGCAGCCATATCCTGGAGTCGGAAAAGAGCCTTGGCACCGTGCATGTCGCCTTCGGCGACAACGGCGGCATCGCCGGCGGCCAGGGCCGCTCGCGCATGCACATGGACTACCTGGTGCTGGCGCCCACCCTGGAAGTGACCGCGCGCGGGGGCGCCCGCCGCGTGCTGCTGCGCGACGGGCAGGTGGTGACGGCGCCCCCGCCCTAGAGCGAGATCACCCGCTTGGCGCCCCACTGCAGCTCGATGATGTCCTTCATCGAGCCGGCGACGCCGGCCTGCAGCCGGTCGGCCAGGCCGAAGTAGTTCAGGCAGGTCGTGCAGACGACCACGCGGGCGCCCTTCTCGGCCAGCGAGCGCAGCTCGTCCAGCACGGGCGAGCCCTCCACGGCCAGCTTCACGCCCTCGCCGTACAGGCAGATCGCGTCGGGAACGCGCTCGTCCGCGTCCAGCAGGCCCAGGTGCGTCTGGACCAGCTTCAGGCCCAGCTCGGCCGGCGCGTGGCCCATGCCGTGGTTGGAGATGACCAGCGTGGTGCGGCGCTTGCGGCCGCGCTCGTCGTCGTGCACGTCGTGTCCTCCGGGTCTGGCGTCAGTACAGTTCGAATTTCAGGAGCCGGCCGTCCAGGCCGCCGTTGCGCAGCGGCAGGCGCAGCGCCGGCTTCAGGCCGATCTCGCCGGCCAGTTCCTTGTCCCCCACGTAGACGTAAGCGTCGGAGCCCTTGCACTTCTGCTTGAGGAAGTCGCCGAATTCGCGCATGAACGCCTTCATGTCGGCGGTCGGCTGCAGCCGCACGCCATACGGCGGGTTGCAGACGATGACGCTGTCCTCGATCCCGCCCAGGTCGCGGTAGTCGCTCGTCTTGACGCGCAACTCGTCGCCGGTGGGGATGCGGGCCACGTTGCGCCGCGTCATCTCGACCGCGGCCGGGTCGATGTCCGAGCCGCGGATCAGCCCCCCGCGCACCGGCTTGATCGCGTTGTCCTCCTCCAGCTTCACCTTGACCCAGGTGCGCTTGTCGTGGTCCGGCAGCATCTGGAAGCCCCACTTCGCGCGCAGGCAGCCGGCGGGGATGTTGCCTGCCTTCAGCCACGCCTCGGCCAGCAGCGTGCCCGAGCCGCACATCGGGTCGTAGAGCGGGCGCTTGCCCTCCCACCCGGCGATGTCCAGCATCGCCGCGGCCAGCGTCTCCTGCATGGGCGCCTCGACCGCGTCCAGCCGGTAGCCGCGCCGGTGCAGCGAGCCGCCCGAGCAGTCGATGAAGATCGTCGCCACGTCGTCCAGCACGTGCACGCCGATCGCCAGGTCCGGCTCCTGCGCGTCGACGTCCGGCCGCTTGCCGTGGAAGCGCTTGCGGAACATGTCCGCCACGCAGTCCTTCACCTTGAGCGCCGCGTACTTGCTGTGCGTGACGCGGCTGCGGTGCACGTTGGCGAAGACGGCGAACGTCTGGTCCAGGCGCAGGATGTGCGTCCAGTCGATCTTCTTGGCGCCCAGGTACAGCTCCTCGGGCGTGCCCGCGGGAAACTCGGCCAGCGGCGCCAGCACGCGCGAGACGATGCGCGCGCGGTAGTTCACCCGGCAGAGCGTCTCCGGATCGGCGGTGAAGATGACGCCGCGCTTGCCCGGCTGCACGCGCTTGGCGCCCAGGCGCTTCAGCTCGGCCGCGGCCGTCTCCTCCAGACCGCCCGCCGTCTGCGCGTAGAAACGCCGCCGCTGCTGGTACAGGTACAAGGTCAGCCGTCCTCGCGCGTCATGAGGATGTGGTCGATGCCGCACTCGTCGAAGACGCCGCCCTGCCGCGCGAACCCGTAGCCGGCGTAGAAGTCCTCCAGGTAGACCTGGGCGTGCAGCTTCAGCTTCACGGCGCCGCGCCGCCGCGCCTCCTGCAGCAGCGCGCCGACCATGCCGTGCGCGAAGCCCCGGCCGCGCCACTGCTCGCGCACCGCGATGCGCCCCAGCTTCGCCCAGCCGCTCTCCAGCAGCACCAGCCGCCCGCTGGCCACCGGCTGCCCGTCGGCCTCGCCCACCACGTGCACGGCCGCCGTGTCGTCGGCGTCGAACTCGTCGTTCCAGTCGACGCCCTGCTCGTCGTGGAAGACGATCCCGCGCACGACCATCGCCTTCAGAAGGTCGGTCGGCGTGGCGGCGACGCGGAAGACGATGCGGTCG
>VGXH01000023.1 GCA_016873405.1 bacterium | reverse complement strand
GATGGCCTCCGGCCCCAGGGGCCTGCAATTCAAGGCCGCAGACCAGTTCGTGATGAAGGTGCCGGCCCCGCGCCAGGAGCAACTGGCGGTCGCGGACGCCATGCTCGCGCGTCTGGCCGCCCTGGAGGGGCTCGGGCCCGAGAACTGACCGGCCGGGTCTTCCACGATCTTACCGGCGTCGCCAAGGAGATCCCATGCGTTCGTTGCGTCTTACCGTGTCCCGCCCCGAGTCGGCGCCGCCGACGGTCCCGTCGGTCGTCAGGGCAGCCGTTCCGGCGATCGTTCTGGCGGCGGCGCTGGTCGCCGTCGCCGGCTGCGGCGGCAAGGGCAAGGGGCTTGCGCCCGACACCGTCCTGGCCAAGGTCGACGACACCGAGATCACGGTCGAGTACTACGAGAAGAAGCTCGGCCGCCTGCACCCGACCGACCTGCCCCGCGACGACGCCGGAGTCGTCCTCGATACCGCGCAGATGCCGGGCAAGCGCAAGTTCCTCGACACCATCATCCACAAGGACGTGATGGTGACGATCGCCACGCAGATGGGGTTCGACCAGGACGCGCAGGTCGACTACGCGCGCAAGACGCTCATCTCCGCCGAGTCGGTGGGCCTCGCACGGAAGCGCTTCGTGGATGAACCGGCCGCGAAGTTCACCGAGGAGGAGGTCCAGGCGCTCTACGAGAAGTTCGGCACCGTGCGCCATTGCCGCTACTTCATCACGAACACGCGCGAGGACGCGCTGCGCGGGCGGGAGAAGGCCCTGACGGGCGCGGACTGGGCCGATCTCTGGAACGAGTTCCACGCCGGGCTCACCGGGCCGACGGTCAGCTACGAGATCGATCTGCACTGCGGTCGCTTCATCACGTCGTTCGAGGATCCGATCTTCGCCGCCGAGATCGGCTCCATCACCGAACCCGTTCCGAGCACCTACGGCTGGTGGATCGTGAAGGTCGACGGCGAAACCCAGCCCGAGCGTCCGCCGCTCGAGGAGGTCCGGCAGCGGATCGAGGCTTCGATCATCAGCCGCAACCAGATGCGCCTGGTCGACGCGTTCAAAGCCGAGGTTCGCCGGAAGTACGAGATGTACATCCACGAGGACGCGCTGGTGAAGGCCTATGCCGGCCTGCCGCGGGACGAGGAGATGTTCTACCCCGGGACCAAGGATGCGGTCAAGCAGCAGGACCTCAAGCTCCTGGACCTGGATCCGGCGGACCTCGACCTGGATTTCTACGGCTACACCGTCCACGGCGAGCCGCGCAAGTACACGCTGGGCGACTTCAAGACGGCGTTCGACCGCATGAACGTCTTCGAGCGCCCGAAATGGGCCGAGATGGTCGGCGGCCTGCGCACCAAGATCAGCGACGTGATCGACCGCTCCCTGCTCAATTTCGACGCCCAGGATCGCGGACTGGACAAGGATCCGGAGGTGCTCGCGAAGGTGGACGAGCGCATCGACGAGATGCTCGTGGGCAAGCTCTTCCAGGAGGGCGTGCACTTCGACGACACCGTCTCGCCCGCGGCGCTCGACTCCGCCTGGGCCCTGCTGAAGCAGGAGTACGAACTGCCGGAGACGCGCTCGGGCAGGCGTATCCTCCTGGCCGACGAGCCCCGCGCCGCCAAGGCCCACGCCGCGCTCGCGGCGGGCGGGGCCTGGGCGGACGTGCTCGCCGAGCACGGCGACGACGAGGCTGACAAGGCCCTCGGCGGGAAGCTGGGCCCGGTCCGCCAGGACTGGCAGGGCCCGGAGCGCGACGCCCTGTTCGGCCTGCAGCCGGGCCAGTACAGCCAGCCCTGCCGGTTGGACGACGGCCGCTATGCGATCGTGTTGCTGGAGGAGATCGCGGCGCCGCGCAGCCAGGAACTGCGCGAAGTGGCCGAGGCCGTCGTCAAGCGCATCCAGAACAAGCGCGAGGAGATGGCGTTCCGCGCCGCCCTGGACGGCTGGAAGCAGAAGGTCACGATCAAGGTCTACGAGAAGCGCCTGACCAAGACCCGTTCCTGGGAGGAACTGGTCCAGAAGGCGAAGCCGGAGAAGAGAAGCCGGCCGGCGAGGCCCGCGCGTGGCTGACCGGCCGGGAGCCCGCCGCCTGGCCGTGGCCGCGGTCGGCGCGCTGGCGCTCGCGGGCTCGGCACCGGCGCCGGCGCCGGCGCAGGACGCCGGGCCGCCGGCGGCGCCGACGCCGGTGCTGGTCGACCGCATCGTGGCCATCGTGGACGAGGAGCCCATCCTCCAGAGCGACCTCGAGCGCGAGACCGAGCTGTACCGGCTCGAGCGGCAGTATGCCGGCGAGCCCGTGGCGGACGATCCGGCCGTGGTGCGACGGGAGATCCTCGACCGGCTGATCGAGAGCAAGCTCATCATCGCCGCGGCGAAGCAGGCGGACATGAGCGTCGACCCGGAAGCCGTCTCCGGCAGCGTCGACCAGAAGATCCGCCAGTTCGAGGAGCACTTCGGCAGCCGCGAGGCGTTCGAGCGCGAATTGGCCCGCAGCGGCATGACCGTGGCGGACTACCGGGCGCGCATGGCGGTCCAGCTTCGCGACCAGCAGTACCTGCGCCTGGTGGTGGGCAAGTTCATCCGTCCGGACATCGAGGTGCTCGAGAACGAGGTGCGCGACTACTACCTGGCGAACCTCGCCCAGATGCCGACCGAGCCCGACAGCCTGACGATCGCCGACATCCTGGTGCCCGTGCAGCCGTCGGTCGAGGCGAGGCGCCGCGTCCAGGACAAGGTCGCGCGCATCCAGACCGACCTGAAGGGCGGCCTGCCGTTCGCGGACGCGGCGCGGCGCCACTCCGAGGACGCGGCCGCCGCGCGCGGCGGGCTGGTCGGCGCCGTCGGCAAGGACGATCTCTACGATCCCGGCCTGGCGCGGGCCGTCTTCGCGCTCGCGGCCGGCCAGGTGAGCGAACCCGTGGTGACGCCGCGGGGCGTGCACCTGGTGCGCGTGGACGAGGTTCGCGAGGACGGCAAGCGCGTCATCAGCCAGGTCTTCCTGCCCGTCAGCGCCACCGAGCAGGACGTGGCGGCGGCGCGCGCGCAGGCGGAGGCGGCGCGGGCGCGCGTGCTCGGCGGCGAGTCGTTCGCGCTGGTGGCTTCGGAGGTCAGCGCCGACCTGGCCTCGGCCCGCAACGGCGGCGTGCTGGGGACGTTCCGGCTGGAGGACCTGAGCGAGACGTTCCAGGCCGCGCTGGCCGACCTGGCCGAGGGCGCGGTGAGCGAACCCGTGCTGACGACGGCGGGCTGGTACGTGTTCAAGGTTCTCGCGCGCAAGCCCGGCCACATGTACACGTACGAGGAACTGGCGGAGCAGTTGCGGCAGGCGGTCGAGTCGCGGAAGATCGAAGCCGCGCTCGCCGAGTACGTCAAGAGCCTGCGCAAGCGCTTCTTCATCGACGAGAAGGGCTGATCGCCTCGGGGCGTTCGGCAAGCCACTGCTCCAGCCAGGGGAACGCCGGCGCCAGGGCGGCCGACCGCTCGGCGAAGGCCTCGCACAGGTCCCGCCGGCCCGACGCCCGGAGCGCCTCCAGCCAGGACCGCAGCTCGTCCGCCGCCTGCTCGGGCGGCAGCGCGATCTCGACGTCGCGCTCGATCCCCAGCGTCAGCGCCAGCAGCGCCACCCCCACCGACGCGGCCAGGCCCCGGTCGCCGGCCTCCAGCGCCGCCAGAGACGCTTCGGGACGTCCGGCGCTCAGGAGCGTCTTGCCCAGCGGCACGGCGGCCTCCGGGTGTTCCCGGAGGTGGCGCGCGGCGGCGTCCTCGGCGCCCGACGCGCCGAACGAGACCAACGCCAACAGCGCCTCGGGATCCCCCGGGGCGTCGGCGGCCGCGCGGGCGGCCAGATCCGCGGCGCGGCCCCGATCGCCGGACCGGGCCGCCAGGCGGCACAGGCCCAGCAGGGGGCGCGCGGGGACCACGCCGCCGGCGCCGGCGCCGGCGATCGCCAACTGATCGAGGCAGGACTCGTACGCCGCGCGCGCGTCTGCCGCCCGCCCGACCGCTTCCAGCAGCAGGCCGCGCCGCAGGTGCCAGCCGGGGCCGGGTTCGATGCGCCGCGCCTGGCGGTCCAACCAGCCGAGCGCGGCCGCCGGTTGCCCGGACAGCGACTGCGCGATCAGCGCCGCGAGTTCTCCGCTCCAGGAACGCCCGGCCAGGCGCGCCCGGGGCGTGCGCTCGAGCGCACTCCGGGCCGCATCGATCTCGGCGGCGAACAGCTCGCGGTCGTCCCAGAAACGGGCCAGCTCCAGGAGCTTGAACCGGCAGTAGAGGTCGTCCGGGTCGTCCCGCAGGGCCCGGCGCAGCAGTTCCGTGTCGCGCGCCTTCTTGTCGCGCGCGGCGGCCACCGACCGCACGTAGCCGAGGTGATCGACGCCGCCCGGCAGATGGCGCAGAGCCAGCCGTTCGCGGGCCAGATACCGCGCGACGTCGTCGGCCACGTCCTCGTGGATGCGGTGGCGGAAGCGGATGCACGGGGTGTTGCGGAAGCAGCGCAGCAGGCGCGCCTGCCGCCGACCGCCGTCCGGCATCGCATTGCGCATGACGAGCGTGGCGGCGCCGGCGCCTTCGTCGGCCGCCAGTCGCCGCAACGAAGCCCGCAACTCCGCGTCCGGCCGCTCGTCCGCGTCCAGGCACACGAGCCAGCGACCGCCTGCATTCGCCAGCGAGGCGTTGCGGGCCGCGGCGAAGTCGTCGCGCCAGGGGAAGTCCACGATCCGGCCGCCGGCAGCGCGCACCAGGTCCGGGCCGCCGTCGCGCGAGCCGGTGTCCACGACCACCAACTCGTCCCACAGGCCGGCGACCGACGCCAGGAATCCGGGCAGCATGGCGGCTTCGTCGCGCACGATCATGCACAGGCTCAGGTCGATGCGGGACAAGCGACTACCTCTCTGGGAACCCGGGACGGGGGACGGTCTCGGCCGCGTTCGGGCACGGATCGTGCAAATCCGGGGCCGAACCGCCGCCGAACCGGGGAGCCGCTCCGCACCGGTGCCGGCCTTCGACCGTCGCCATGTTCACGCAGGGGGAATCGCTTGGCCACCCGACGACCGGACCGTCCCGCCGCCGCCGCCGGCGCGCCGCCGGACTCGCGCACGATCATCAGCTTCCACCACGTGGACCTGCAGTACGACGACCAGAAGGCGCTCGCGGACGTGACCTTCTCGGTGACCAACGGCGAGTTCGTGTGCGTGACCGGACCGAGCGGCGCCGGCAAGAGCAGCATCCTGCGCCTGATCGCGATGGATGCCTTCCCCACCCGGGGACAGGTCATCGTCCGCGGCATGCCCGCCTCGCGCATGAACCGCAGCCGCATCCCGGAACTGCGTCGCGAGATCGGGTTCGTCTTCCAGGACTTCCGCCTGCTCGAGGACCGCAGCGTCGAGGCGAACATCGCCTTCGCGCAGCTCGTGGTGGGCCAGCCGCACCGCCTGATCATGCAGAACGTCACGCGCGTGCTGACGCAGGTCGGGCTCTACGACAAACGGCACCGGCTCCCGTGCCAGCTCTCGGGGGGCGAACAGCAACGCGTGGCCATTGCGCGCGCGATGGTCAACAGCCCCAAGATCCTGCTCGCGGACGAGCCCACCGGCAACCTCGATCCGGCCACCGCGCAGGAGATCATCGACCTGCTGTTCCGCGTCAACGACGCCGGCACGTGCGTGTTCTTCTCGACGCACGACCACGAGATCGTCAAGACCTTCGGCCAGCGCGTGCTGGTCGTCGAGGGCGGCCGCCTGCGCTCGGACGAGCGGCGGCGCGCCGTCGACCGCACGGCCAGCCTGGCCGACCACATGTACCGCGCGCCGGCGGGCGCGGCGGCCGGGGCCGCCGGGTCCGCGCGCAGGGAGCCCGCCCATGCCTAACCGGGCGCAGATGCGCTATCTGGCCGCCGAGTCGCTGGCCGGCTTCCGCCGGCGGAAGCTGACCACGGGTGTCACGATCCTGATCATGGCCTCGGCCCTTCTGGTGCTGGCGGCGCTGACGCTCGTGACGCTGAACCTCGGCGCCGTTCTGGAGAGCGCCCGCGGGGGGCTGGACCTGCGCGTCTATCTGCGGGACGACGTCCCGGCCGAGCAGTTGGCGGAGCTGCGGCCGCGCCTGCTGGCCATCCCCGGCGTGGACGAGGTGGCCTGGATCGACAGCGAGGCCGCCCTGGCCGAGTTCCGCCGGCAGCTGGGGGACGACGCGCCCCTGCTCGACCTGCTGGACCGCAACCCCCTGCCCTCCTCCTACCACGTCACGTTCACGGCCGGCGCGCGGGATCCCCAATCCGTTCGCGCGATCAGGGACGAAGTGGCGCGCTGGGCGGAGGTGTCGGAGATCCTGTTCAACCAGGACTGGGTCGAGGCGCTCGAGCTCTGGACCTTCCGCTTCCAGATGGCCTCGCTGGTGGTGGGCCTGCTGGTCTTCCTGGCGGCGATCTTCGTCATTTCCAACACGGTCAAGCTGACCATCGCGTCGAGTTCGCGCATCATCCAGATCCAGAAGCTGGTGGGCGCGACCAACGCCTTCATCCGCACGCCGTTCCTGTGCGAAGGCATGATCCAGGGGCTGCTGGCCGGGATCCTGGCCATGACGCTGCTGCTGGTCTGCGGACGGCTGCTGGGCGCCAGTCTCGGCGGCATGGTCTTCTTCACGGCGGCGCAGACGGCGGGCTTCGTCGCCTTCTGCGTGCTGCTCGGACTGATCGGCAGCTGGGCGGCGATGCGCAAGTACCTGACCCTCAGGAGCGATATCTGATGCGCCTGCATCGCCTGTCGGCGAAGGCGTCGCGTGCGGTCGCACTGGCGGCCGCGTCGCTGCTGGCCGTCGCAGCGGCCGCCGGGGCGGGCGCCCAGTCCGACCGATCGCAGCCGACCGCGTCGAACGCAACCGTCGGCGCCGCGCCGGACAACGCCCTCCAGCTCGAGAAGGTGCGCGCGGAGATCAGGCGCCAGCAGGACCTGATCCGCAGCCTCAACGCGCAGGCCGCCGAGGCGCGCCGCGACCACGAGGCGATCGCCGAGGAGATCGACGCCACCCAGCGGCTGATGGGCGGCATGGTGCGGAAGGAATCGCTGCTGCTGGCCGAGAGCCGGCGCCTCGAGGTGGAACTGGCGAACCGTGTCGACACCTACGACGGCCGGCGCGCGGCGCTCGCGCTCAGCCTGCGCCGGCTCTACCTGCGCGGACAGCGCAGCGACCTGGAGATGATCCTCACCGCGCGCAGCTTCTCGGGCCTGATGGCCACCGTGCGCCTCGAGCGCACGCTGGCGCGGTTGAACGCGGGCCTGGTCGAGCGCACGCGCGACGAGGGCCAGGCGGTGATGCGTGAACGCCGAGACCTGGAGGCGGCGCTGAACGAGATCCGTCAGACCCGCGAGGAGAGTTCGCAGCAGAACCAGCGCCTGCAGGGGCTGCAGGCCGAGCAGGTGGCCTCGTTGCGCCAGCTCGACGACCGCCGCCGGGGCGTCAACAACCGCCTGCTGGAGCTGTCGCTGAACGAGCAGAAGCTCAACCACGTGCTGGAAGACCTCGAGGACCGACGTCGGCAGTCGCCTCCGCCCATGCTCACGGGCCAGGCCGAGCCGGGGGCGCAGCTGGCCGGCCGCCTGGAGTGGCCGGTGCGGGGCGAGATCCTGCGCGCCTTCGGGCGCTCGGTCCATCCCCGGTTCAAGACCGTGACGCTGAACAACGGCATCAACATCAGCGCCGCGCCGGGGGCGCCCGTGGCGGCGGTCGGGGCCGGCCGCGTCGAGTTCAGCGACCATTTGCCCGGCTTCGGCCGATGCGTTATCCTGGACCATGGAGAGGGCTACTACACGCTCTACGCCTACCTGGACGGGGTCTTCGTTCCGCGCGGCGCCGAGGTGGCCCAGGGACAGGTGATCGCCGAGGTCGGCGGACCCGGCGCCGGCGACCCGTCCCAGCTCTACTTCGAGGTCCGGCACGGCCGCACGCCGCTGGACCCCGCCGACTGGTTGCGCTCCCGCTGAGCGGCCGCGGCGCGGGTGGGCGCCCAGCGGCCGCGCCACCGTCAGGCCGGCCTGGCGGCCGTTCCCCGGGAGCCCGCGTGCCGATCTCTCCGTTCATCGCCCGCGACGCGATGCTGGCCCGCCTGGTTCGGCTGCGCGATCGCGACCGCCTGGCCCAGCCGCTGCTTCTGGTCGGTCCGGAGGGCTCGGGCAAGGAGGGCACCGCGCTCGAGTTCGCGCGCCTGCTCAACTGCCGCGGCCCGCAGGCGTGCCGGGACGGCGCGCCGTGCGAGAGCTGCGTGAAGGCCGCCAGCTTCCAGCATCCGGACATCCGCCTGATCGCCCCGGCGCCGGCGACCGTGACCGAGGCCGAGGCTCGCGCGTTGCTCGAGCAGAAGCTCTCCGAGCCGTTCGCGCGCTCGCCCGAAGCCGCGACCGCGCAGGTCGCCATCGGCGACCCCGAGAACCCCGGGCCACTGAGCGTCCGGTCGCTGATCCGCTTCACGCGCCTGCGCGCGTTCCAGGGCGCGTGGAAGGTGGCGATCATCGTCGACGCCCACCGGCTGGGCACGGCGGCGGCGAACGCCTTCCTCAAGACCCTCGAGGAGCCGCCGGCCGACACCGTCATCATGCTCACCAGCCCCGGCACCGAGGGGATGCTGCCGACCATCCTCTCGCGCTGCCAGAAGCTCCGCTTCGAGCCGTGGCCGGCCGAGCAGCTGGCGGCCCGCCTGGCCGGGCGCGACGGCGTCGAGCCGCCGGCGGCGCAGTGGGCGGCCCGCCTGGCCCAGGGCAACGCGCGGCTCGCCTGGGAGCTGCTGCAGCCCGAGTCCCGGGCGCTGACCGACTGGGCGGGCCTCCTGTTCGCCTGGATCGCCGACGGGGCCCGCGGGCAGACCGCCGTCGCGGCCGACGAACTGCACCGTGGCGTGTTCTCGCACGCGCTCGCGGCGCCGCCCGCCGGTCGCGGCGCGGGCGGGGAGCAGGGCGCCGCCGAGCGCCGCGCCCGGGCCATCCGCTTGTGCGAATTGCTGAACCTCCATTACAGTGACGCCCTGGCCTGCCGTGAAGCAGGCGCCGACTGGCAGCCGCGGTTCCCGGCCGCCGCGGCCGCGGTCAGGCGGGTCGCCGCCGCGCGATCCACGGCGGCGCTGCTGGCGGACATGGCGCGCATCGACGACGCCGCCGGCGAGATCGGCCGCAATCTCAACCTCGGTCTGGTGGCAGCCGTGCTGTTCGAGGGACTGCAGGACCATGAGCGACAATAGCGGCCGGGCCGGGTCCGCGGGACGAGGTTCCGGCACCCGGACCCGCACCGACGCGTCGGCGACCGCCGCCGCGGCGTCCGGGCCGCCCGCGGACGACGAGCCTCTGGTCCTGCTGCGGTTCAAGGGTTGCCGCAAGGGCTACTACCACAACCGCCGGGGCGTGGCGCTGCAGGTCGGCGACCACTGCCTGGTCGAGGCGGACCGGGGCCGCGACCTCGGACGCGTCACCTACGTCGGCGCGGGCCGGCCGGAATGGTGGGCGGTCGCGCGGCGTCAGGGCGTCCTGCAGAAGGCGACCGCCCAGGACCTGGCGCGGCTGGAGGCCGCGCGCGCCGAAGAGGACGCGATGTGGTCGGTCTGCGTCGACCACATCGACCGGCGGGGGCTGGAGATGAACCTGGTGACCGTCGAACGCCAGCACGACGGCCGCAAGATCACCTTCTACTTCACGGCCGACGGACGGGTCGACTTCCGCGAACTCGTGCGCGACCTGGCGGCCATCTATCGCGCGCGGATCGAATTGCGCCAGATCGGCGTCCGCGACCAGACGCGCCTGCAGGGCGGCCTGGCGATGTGCGGTCGCGAGTTCTGCTGCTCCGGGTTCCTCCACGAGTTCGTGCCGGTCACCCTCAAGATGGCCAAGACGCAGCAGCTGCCCCTGAACCCGGCCAAGCTGTCCGGTCCCTGCGGCCGGCTGCGGTGCTGCCTGGCCTACGAAGACGCCCAGTACCGCGAGGCGCGCCAGCGCCTGCCGCGGACCGGCGCCGTGGTGCGGACCCCCGACGGCCCGGCCACCGTCAGGCAGGTGGACCTCCTGCGCGAGGTGGTCACGGTCGATGGGCGCGAGCCCGGCAGCCTCGCCGAATGGCCGGCCGACCGCTTGCGCTGGGGCGAGTCCGCGCCGGGCGGCGCTCCGGACGCGGACGGCTGCTCCGGATGCTGCGGGGGTCCGCGGTGATCGACAGCCACGTCCACCTCGACCGCCGCGAATTCGAGGGCGCAGGGCCGGCGGTGGCGGCGCGCGCGCGGGCGGCCGGAGTGACCGGGTTCCTGAACGTCGGCTACGACCTGGCCTCGAGCCGCGCCTCCCTGGCCTTGGCGGCCGGCGCGCCGGACATCTGGGCCGCGGTCGGCGTGCATCCGCACGACGCCCGGCTGCTGGCGGACCAGGACGGCCGCCTGCACGCCGAAGGACGGGCGCTGCTGGCGGAGCTGGGCCGGCTGGCTGCCGACCCGCGCGTGGTGGCGATCGGCGAGATCGGCCTGGACTTCTACCGCGACCTCTCGCCGCGCCCGGCCCAGCGCGCCGCCCTGGCCGCCCAGCTGGAACTGGCCGCGGCCGCCGGCAAGCCGGTCGTGTTCCACGTCCGCGACGCCTGGCCGGAGATCATGTCGTTCCTGGATGCCTGCGGCCTGCCGCCCCGTCGCGGCGTGCTGCACGCTTTCAGCGGGGACGAAGCGGCCGTGGACTGGGCGCTCGACCACGGGCTGCGTCTGGGCATCGGCGGCATGGTCACCTACCGGCAGTCGACCCTGCCGGCGATGGTGGTTCGCGCGGGCATCGACCATCTGCTGCTGGAGACCGACGCGCCGTGGCTGCCGCCGGTGCCGCACCGCGGCGAGCGCAACGAGCCGGCCCGGCTCCCGCTGGTGCTTGACAAGGTGGCCGGGATCTTGCAAATGGATCCCGGCGACGTGGAGCAGCGGACCGATGCCGGCTTCGCCGCCCTGTTCCGGGAGCGACAGGCCGGTCCGCCATGACGCGCAGCCAGCAGGAACTCCTGCGGCAGTACGGCATACGACCGGTCAAACGGCGGGGCCAGAACTTCCTGCTCGACGGCAACCTGGCGCGCGCCATCGCGACGGACACGCTGGCTCTCGGCGACGAGATCCTGGAGCTGGGCGCCGGGGGCGGGGCGTTGACGGTGCACCTGCTGGAAGGAGCGCGCACGCTGGCCTGTGTCGAGGTGGACCATCGTCTGCACGCCCTGCTGCAGGGGGAATTCGGGAACCGACCGGGGTTCCGGGCGATTTCCGGGGACCTGGCCCGGCTGGACTGGGACTCGGCGCTGGCCGCGGCCGGAACCAGAG
>VGXH01000022.1 GCA_016873405.1 bacterium | reverse complement strand
CCGCGTCGCCTGCTTCGCGCTGGGTGAGGACGGCCTGATCGCCGACTGCCGCGTGCTGGCCGCGCGCCTGCCCGGGTTCGTGGACCCGACCACCGGCGCGGTGGCGCCGGACGGCTTCCATTTCATCGCCGACAGCCACGTCTCGCCGTTCTATGGGCGGCCGGACAAGACCTCGCGCACGGGGTTCGGGACGTCGAGCGTGCTCAGGGTGGAGTACCGGTAGGGCCGCGTGTCAGTCGTCGTCCAGGCCGCGGTCCTCCGCCGTCACGCTCAGCACCCAGGCGACGTGCCACGGCGCCTCGCCCGCGACGAAGGTCTCATCGACCTCCTGCGCGGACCAGCGCACGCGCAGGAAGTAGCGGCCGTCGCGGCCGGGCACGAAGCGCACGGTGGGGATCAGCGCCGACACCGTCGGGTCGTGGCGCAGCACCAGGCGGCGGCGATCATCGCCGATGATGACCTCACCGTCGGTGGCGCCCAGGCCGCCCTTGGCCGTGATCAGCGTCGAGTAGGCCTCGCCGTGGTGCACCGGGCCGTCGCGGAAGCGGAAGATCTCGCGCGCGCGGCCGCCGTTGCGGACGGCGTAGCCCAGGCCGGTCGCGTCGAACACACCCGGCACGACGGTCACGTGCGCCACGTGGATCTCCGCCGGGCGCCGCGAAGGCAGCTGCAGTTCCCCCCGCCAGGTGACCACCGGCGCGAGCGGATCCACGCGCCATTCCTTGCGCACGTGGAGGTCGCCGTCACTCGCCTCGCAGGTCGCCGACGGCGCGTTGCCGCCGGACCGTGACGCCGTGACCGGCCGCAGGTCCGCCTGCTTGGGGCAGCCCGGCCGTTGCACCACGACGTGGCCGGTGTAGAAATCGGCGCCCAGCGTGATGTCGTCGAAATAGCCGTGGGCCAGCGTGCCCAGCACCGGGCGCGGATCCCAGCGCGGAAAGACCAGCGAGCGCGCCGCCAGCCCGCGGCGCGGGTTCAGCTCCAGGCGGGCCGCGTCGCCCGACAGGACCAGGTCGCCGTCGCCCACCCCGTGGCGCACCGCGTCCGCCGCGGGAGCCGGCCACTCCAGGCGCGGCAACCGCGCGCGCGGCGCCACTTCCTGCCAACGCTCGGCGGCCAGGTGCGTGCGCAGGTCGCTGGACCAGAGGAAGAGCAGATCGCGCCACGCCTCGTCGTCGCCGTTGCCGACGGTCGCCAACTCGCGCGCGCGCGCATGGCACGCCGTGTTCAGTTCCAGGTCGCCGCGCCCGGTCACGGCCCAGCGGTTCAGGTTGTACTTCTCCTGCTTCTTGACCGGCACCGGGCGGTCCACGGCGCCCAGCCGCAGCCGCAGACCGCACTGCGCCGACGGCGGCTCGTCCAGCGTGGATGCCAGCGGCGCCAGCGCCAGGCGCGGCTCGGCGGCCAGCCAGGACGCGGCTTCGGCCACCGTGTCCCATTCGCCGCGCGGGGCGCCGCCCGACTCGCCGTGTTCGTCGCGATAGCGGCCGGGACGGAAATCGAAAACCTCCGCGTCGCTGCCGTAGAACAGCGCGTGACGCGGCGCGGTCTCGTCGGCCGTCGGCAGGCGTCCGCGCCAGTGGGCCAGGAACTCGTCCCGCGTGATGTCGCCGGCCACCAGGCGCTGCAGCTTCTGGAAGTCGAAGGTGTCGACCCAGACCACGGGCACGTCGTCGCCGTCGGGGCCCTCGGCGCGCTGCCAGTGCCAGCGCCAGCGCGGGTCCCATTCGGGGTGGGCGTGGAAGGCGTTGTTCCACTCCATGATCACCGCGCGCGCGCCGGCATCGCGGTAGAGCCCGGCCAGACCGCCGCTCCAGGCCATCTCGTTGACCAGCCACAGCGCGGGCTCGACGCCCAGCAGCCGCCGCGCGGTGCGCCGGCCCAGGTCCAGGTTGCGTTCGTTGACGGCCGCCGGCGCCAGAGGGCCGATGACCTGGCTGTAGCCGCTGGCCACGTACTCGGCGCGGCCCTGGCGCAGCAGCGCGCGCAATCGTTCCAGCCAGCGCGGATCCAACGTGGCGATCATCTCGAGCGTCAGGCCGCTGGCCTCGACGGCCACCGGCACGCCGCGCTCGGCCAGGTCCAGCACGCGGTGGTAGCAGCGCGCGACGACCTCCGCGCGACGCGTCGGCGCGATCGAGGAGTACATCAGGTTCAGGTGGAACAGCGTGGCGAGCTTCAACATGGCCCGGCCCGCCGGCGGCTGACCAGCCGGGCCACGTGCGCGGCGGCCCGCGCGGCGCCCTGGCCGTCGACGACGCCGCGGGCGGCCCGTCGCATCGCGGCCAGGTTGGCCGGTTCGAGGATGCCCGCCAGCGCGCGCGCCAGGCCGGGCTGGTCCACGCGGTCGTGGCGGCCCAGGTCGACCACCGCGTCGGTCGTCGCGAGGCGGGCCACCGTCGGCGCGTCATGCTCGTAGTTGCTGAGGATGGCCACCGGCGTGCCCAGGGCCAGCGCCTCGCCGACGCTCACGCCCATCGCCGTGACCAGCAGCGCGGCGCCGGCCACGATGCCCTCGAGAGGGTCGCCCGTGGCGATGATCGCCTGCTCGGGGTAGCGGCGCGCCAGGACCTGCGACTTGATGCGGGCGTAGGGGATGGTCGGGGCCAGCACCACCTCGACGCGCGCCTGGACGGTCACGTCGTGCAGCGCGGCGGCGACGCGGGCCGTCAGTTCGTTGGGGTCGCTGCCGCCGAAACAGACGACGACGCGGGGGCGCGGGTCGCCGTCGGGAGCAACGTCGCGCGCGGCGCGCACGTCCTCGCGGATCAGCAGGTAGCCCATGCCGCCCACCAGGTCGTCGCGCCCGGCCGGCGGCTCCCAGCCGAACGACGGCACGATGCCCAGGTCCGCCTCGCGGCAGGCCGGCTGGTCGATGACCACGACCAGGTGCCCGTCGGCGCGCAGCCTTCGCGCCAGCGCGTCCAGCGCCACGTCGCTGTCCAGGACGCACACCGCGGGGCCGCCGTGCCTCGAGAGCGACGCCAGGAACGAGATGTCGCGCACCAGCGTGTCCTCGTCCACGAACGTGCTGTGGTTGAAGCCGTGACGGTCCAGCAGCACGCGCGGACCCGGCTGGTCCGGCGTGAAGAAGAAGGTGTCGGCGTCGTGCTGGTCGCGCAGGGACTCGGCCAGCGCCAGGCAGCGCGCCACGTGGCCCAGGCCCTGGCCGGCAGCCACGAAGAACACGTCCGGGCCGCCGCGCCGCGACTCGGGCTGCGTCCGCGGCCATTCGCGGCGCACCGGCAGCGTGGGGCGCAGGCCGTCCGAGGGGTCGGCGCGCCAGGTGCGCTCGGCCTGGTCCTCCGCCAGCGGCGCCACGCGCCCGGTGCCGTCACACTCGGGCGAGACCGGCGCGAAGCCGCCCGCGATCACCGGCTCGATCGTCTCCGGCAGCCAGCAGTGCCCGCCGCCGAACTCGGCGCCCCTGCCCTCGAGGTCGAAGTGGAACTCGATCGCGTCGGCGGCCCAGTGGCGCAGCGCGCGCCCGATCACGCCCGCCGAGACGGAGTGGTCCGACCAGCCCGCCTTGAACGCGACCTCGGGCCAATCGGGCGCGAAATTGGCGACCATCATTTCGCGCAGCGTGCCGATCGCCGCCAGGTTGCAGGCGTGCTCCGGCACCGGGTAACGGCTCACGCAATGGAGCATGGTCAGGTCGCGGCAGCCGGATTCCAGCGCGGCGTCCACCGCGGCCCAGGCCTCGCCGGCATCGGCCATGCCCGTCGAGACGATCAGGGGCAGGCTGGTGGCCGCGCAGGCGTGGATCAGGTCCAGCCACGCCAGTTCGTAGGAGGCAACCTTCAGGAAGTCGACGTGCGGCGCCAGCTCGTCGACCGCCTCGACGTCGAACGGCGTGCAACCGAACTTCAGACCGGCGTCGCGCGCGGCCGCCGACAGCTCCGGCAGAAAGCGCAGCGGCAGCTCCCAGCGCCGGCGCCGGCGGTGGTCGGGGCTGACGCGCAGGATCTCCGGCGCGAACAGCCGGTCGATGCGGAACAGCTGGAACTTGACGCCGGTGCAGCCGACCCGCGCGGCCTCGGCGATGAGGCGACGGCAGCGGGCCAGGTCGCCGTTGTGGTTGCTGGAGATCTCGGCGATGAAGTCGGTCATGACGGACCGCGCTCGCCATCGGCGCCGGCCGCGACCGGCTCCGTCCGGCGTGGCGCCGGCGCCAGGTGCCGCCGCACCGCCTTGACGACCCGCGCGTGGTCGGCGTCCGTCATCGTCGGGAACAGCGGCAGCGACAGGGCCTGCCGGTAGTACTCCTCGGCGGCCGGGCACTGCCCGGGGCCGGTGCCGAAGCGGCGCCGGTAGTACGGCTGCAGATGCACGGGGTAGTAGTGGACCTGCGTGCCGATGCCGGCGGCGGCCAGCGCCGCGTGCAGCGTGTCGCGCTCCTCCGTGCGCACGATCATCAGGTGCCAGCAGGTCTCGTCCGCCGCCGGACGCGCCTGCGTCCGCAGGCCGGGCACGCGGGCCAGCGCACGGTCGTAGCGCTGGACCAGCTCCAGCCGGCGACGGCGCAGCCGCTCCAGCTTCTGCAACTGCACCAGGCCCAGCGCGGCCTGCAGATCGGTCATCCGCGCGTTGAGCCCCAGCTCGTGCATCTCGTAGTACCAGGGGCCGTCCTGTCGCTCCAGCCGGGCCGGCTCGCGCGTGATGCCGTGCGTGCGCAGCAGCGCCAGCCGCTCGGCGAGCCGCGGGTCGTTGGTGGTGACGGCGCCGCCCTCGCCCGTGGTGATGGACTTCACGGGGTGGAAGCTGAAGCAGGTCATCAGCCCGTGGCTGCCGTCGCCGACGCGACGCCACTCGCCGCCGTCGTCCCGCCAGCGCGTGCCGATGGCGTGGCAGGCGTCCTCGATGATGATGACGCCGTGACGCGCGGCCAGCCGCGCCAGCGCCGGCAGGTTCGCCGTGCGTCCGCCCAGGTGCACCGGCACGATCGCCTTGATGCGCGGGTCGGCCAGCAGGGCGGCCTCGGTGCGGGCCACGTCCAGCGTGAGCGTGTCGGGGTCGATGTCGACGAACACCGGCTCGGCGCCGCAGAGCACGCCGGCGTTGGCCGTGGCGACGAAGGTGATGGCCGGCACGATGAAGCGGTCGCCGGGACCCAGGTCCGCGGCGCGGAAAGCGAGCCAGAGCGCGAGCGTGCCGTTGGCGACCGCCACGGCATGCGCAGCGCTGCAATTGGCCGCCAGCGCCGCCTCGAACTGCGGCACGCGCGGCCCCTGCGTCAGCCATTCGGATTCCAGGACGTCGCGCAGGCGGCGCCCCTCCTCGCCGCCGACGTCCTGGCGCCCGTACGGCAGGAAGCGCTTCATGCGCGGCTCCCCACGGCCAGCGGCTCCTGGTCGGGGATCTCCGCCAGCAGCATGGTCAGGTCCACCAGCGAGAGCCACTGGTCGTTCGTGTCGGAGGCGTAGCGGAATTCGCGCGGCACCAGCCTGCCGCCGGGCCGCACGTGGTCATGCTGCGACTCGGCGTAGGCGAGGGGGTAGACGACGTAGTGGTCGTCGTACTCGAAGGTGGAGCGCGCCTCGTCCTCGGTCAGCATCACCTCGTGCAGCTTCTCGCCCGGGCGGACGCCCGTCTCCACCAGCCGCGCCCGCGGGTTCACGGCGTGGGCGATGTCGGTGATGTTGCAGGAGGGGATCTTCGAGAGGAAGACCTCGCCGCCGCCGCCGGTCTCCAGGGCGCGCACGACCAGGTCGACGCTCTGCTCGAGCGTGATCCAGAAGCGCGTCATGCGGCGGTCGGTGATGGGCAGCGAGTCGGCGCCCTGGGCGGTCAGCTTGCGGAAAAACGGGATCACCGAGCCGCGGCTGCCCACGACGTTGCCGTAGCGCACGACCACGAACTCCGTGCCGCCGGCGGCGTAGGCGTGCGCGGCGCGGAAGAGCTTGTCGCTGACCAGCTTCGTGGCGCCGTAGAGGTTCACCGGGTTGACGGCCTTATCGGTCGAGAGCGCCACGACCTTCTTCACGCCGCGGTCGATGGCCGCGTCCAGGATGTTCATCGCCCCGACGATGTTCGTTTGCACGGCCTCGTGCGGGTTGTACTCCATCAGGTGGACGTGTTTGAGCGCCGCGGCGTGGATCACGTAGTCGACGCCGCTGAAGGCGCGGTACAGGCGCGCGCGGTCGCGCACGTCGCCGATGAAGAAGCGCAGCCGGGCGCGGTCGGCCGCGAACTCCTGCTCCATGTGGTACTGCTTGAACTCGTCGCGGCTGTAGATGATCAGGCGCCGGACGTCGGTCTTGAGGAAGCGCTGGACCAGGGCGTGGCCGAGCGAGCCGGTGCCGCCGGTGATCAGGATCGTCTTCCCTGTGTACAGGTTGCCGGTGTCCATGCTGCCCGTGTCCATGTTGCCCATGTCCATGTTGCCCGGGTGCTTGCCGCGCTGTTCCATGCTCGACCGGTCCTTCCGTGGGGCGCTCCTGCGCAGGGCGAGGTGCCGTGCTGGCAGGATATCGGCCACCTGTCGCAATCGCGGGTGCCGGGAGCCGGTCCCGGCCCGCCCTCCTGCCGGCGCAAGTCGCTGTGTCGGAAGCAACTTGTTTCAACGGCCGTCGCGATGGCCCGGCGGCCGGAGCCGTCGTCCGGGTCCTGGCCAGGCGCCGCGCCGGCAGTCGTGCAGGATCCGGACCACGGCCGGCCTGGCGCGGGCTTGGCGCCACCCTTGGCGGCTGCTAGACTGCCGCTCCCTGATCCTCCGGCACGGGAGTCCGCATGCGCGAGCCGCCAATCGTGACGCCTGCCGAGAGCCTGCCCGTCGCCCTGATCCAGATGGACAGCGGACAGGACGTGGCCGCCAACGTCGCGCTGGCCGAGCGCCTGACACGCGAAGCCGCCCGCGCCGGCGCGCGCTTCATCGCGCTGCCGGAGATGTACCACTTCCGCAGCACCGGCAAGCCGGCAAGCTTGCCCGGCGAGCCCATCGGCGGGCCTTCGCTGCGCGGGTTGCAGGTGATCGCGGCCGAATACGGAGCGGTGATACTGGCCGGCAGCGTCTGCGAGGCGATCGCCGGCAGCTTCAAGGTGCACAACACGTCGGTGCTCATCGGCCCCGACGGCGCGGTCGTGGCCACCTACCGCAAGATCCACCTGTTCGACGTGGAGGTGGACGGCGTCGCCATCCGCGAATCGGACTGGTACGTGCCGGGCGACCAGGTCGTGACCGCGCAGGCCTGCGGCCGCACCGTGGGCCTGAGCATCTGCTACGACCTGCGCTTCCCCGAGCTGTTCCGCCGCCACGCGGACCGGCAGGCCGAGATCCTGACGGTGCCCGCCTCGTTCACCGCCACCAGCGGCGCCGCGCACTGGGAGAGCCTGCTGCGCGCCCGCGCCATCGAGAACCAGGCTTTCGTGCTGGCGCCCGGCCAGACCGGCCCCGGCTCGGGCGGCGTCATGACGCACGGCCACAGCTTGGTCGTCGATCCCTGGGGCGTGGTGCTGGCCGAAGGGAGCGCCGGCGGCACGGAGATCGTGACCGCCAGGCTGGACTTCGCGCGGCTGGCGGAGGTGCGGCGGAGATTGCCGGCGCTGGGGCATCGGCGGTTGGGGTGAGGTCGCGCGCGTTGCGCCCGCGTTGCGCCGGCGCAACCGGTCCCCTCAGCCCGCCGCCCGCCGCGCCCCGTTCAGCACTTGCGTCGTGATGCGGTCCAGCGCGCGCTCCAGCTGCGCCTGCTCGATGCCCGAGAACGACACGCGCACGTGGTGCGAATAGTCGGCGCCGCCGAAGGCCGTGCCGGGGATGATCGCCACGCCGGCGTCCAGGAACCGCTGCAGCGTGAAGGCGCCCTGCGCGGCGCCGGCCGGCGCCTCCGGCACCAGGCCCTTCAGGTTGAGGAAGAAGTAGAAGGCGCCCTCGGGCCGGTACAGACCGGGGCCCACCACGGGCCCCAGGCGCTCGACGATCAGCTCGCGCCGGCGCGCGAACTTCGCCAGCAGCGGCTCCAGCCAGGCGCTGCGCTCGGCCTCGTTCGTCATGGCCTCGGCGAAAGCCTTCTGGATGAAAGGCACCACGCCGCCGGTCTGCGTGTACTCGCCCAGAGTCATCCGCGCGATCAGGTCGGCGTCGCGGCAGACCGTGTAGCCCAGGCGGAAGCCCGTCGCCGCGTAGGATTTCGAGCAGGTGAAGACGCCGAAGATGTGCTCGCCGGGGAAGGCGAGCATGCTGACGTGCTTCGCGCCGCCGAACACGAAGTCCTCGTAGGCCTCGTCCGAGACGATCCGGACACCGTACCTGAGACACAAGTCGTTCAGCCGCGACAACTCATCGCGCGAGAACACCTTGCCCGTGGGGTTCTGCGGCGAGTTGACGTAGAGCAGCGCCGCGCCGGGCAGTTTCGCCTCGACCTGCGCGAAGTCGATGGCCAGCTGGCCGCCGCGCTCGACCAGGGCGACCGGGTCCAACTCGCAGCCGGCGTACGGCGCGATGTTGTCCAGCACGCACGACCACGTCGGCGCGAACGAGACCACCCGCCCGCCGGCGAACAGGTTGAACACCAGCTGCAGGCCCTCCTGGCCGCCGTAGGTGCACAGGACGTGCTCGCGCGCGAAGCCGGGCAGCCCGTTCGCCGCCAGGCGCGCCAGCACCGCGTCCTTGAACCACGGCTCGCCGCCGGACTTCGGGTAGCGCGTCAGCCCGGCCGCGACGGCCTTCTCCATCGCCCGCGTGATGTAGGCCGGCGTGTCGTCGGCCAGCTCGCCGCGCTGGAGGTAGGCGAACCGCTCGCCCGTGCGCGCCTCCCAGCCCGGCGCCACGTCGCGGATGCGCTCGCTGATCTCGACGATCGGCGACAGGCCGATGCGGGTGAAGGCGGCGTTCAGCATGGCGGCTCCTCGAGGTCGGCGGACTTGGACGGCGCGCTCGGGCGTGCGCATTCTACCCCGTCGGCCCGGCGACAGCCACCGCCGGCCGCCCGCAGGCCCCATCCGGCCCTGGTTTTCCGCTGATCACGCACAGGTGATGGTCGGCGCAAGTTGATGTAATCGAATATTTTGCGCGAAATAGACCGTCGGCTTGATGTCGCGTTCGTTCATGTGATGAAAAAATTCATGATTTCCATTGTGCTGTTTAACGCGTCGTGCTACCATCTTACCAGTTCCCAGTGTCGCAGGGACACTGGCCCCAAGCACCCGTGGAGGATGCACCATGCGTTTGTTTGTCATGAAGCTCATCGTTCCGGCTCTTCTGCTGACCCCCGGCCTGGCCGGCGCGTTCCCGGTCACGTTCGGCACCTCGTGGGACAACGTCCCGCTGCAGCAGATCTTGGACCAGCATTACGGCCCTGGCGCCATCAATGTCGCCACGCAGTACGAAGGCTACAGCCCCGGCGATGCCGATCCCCCGTACTGGGTGGACCAAGGCGTGTCCGGCTTGATCATTCGTGAGATCGCCGGCTTCAAGGACCGCAACACGATGGGCTGGTACGCCGAGACGCTGCAGAGCCCCCCGGTGATCGATGGCATCAATGACGGCGTCATCTTCGACGGGCCGCTTGGCGCCGGCGGTTCGGCCGTCGTCAACTTCCCGGGCGGCGTGACGCGCTTCGGCTTCTACCTGAACCCGGATGGGCTGAATGCGGGCGGCGGCTACGCGCCCGAGCCCGAGATGTTCTTCACGAACCGCTTCTACAACGACATCGGCCCCGCCGGCGCCGGCGCCACGCACGCGCCCTTCGACGGCGATCCGCAGGTGCTGGTCTTCAACGTCTCGCACCTGTACAACGGCGTGCCGACCTACGTGCTGGCGTGGGAGGACCTCGACTACGGCGCTCCGGTCATGCCGTACTACAGCTGGATGGGCACCGACAACGACTTCAACGACATGGTGGTGGAGATCCAGGCCGTGTCGCCGGTCACCGTCGAGACCCAGAGCTGGGGCTCGGTGAAGGCGCTGTTCCGCCAGTAGGGCGGCGTCCCGCGAACCACGTCCTCCTCCACGGACACGGAAGGGGCGGCCCCGCGCAGGGACCGCCTCTTCCGTGTCGGTGCCCGGGCTAGCCCGGGCTAGGGCTCGCGCCGCACCAGCACCAGCGTCACGTCGTCGCTGGCGCTCGCCTCGCCGACGAAACCGCGCAGGTCGGCCAGCACAGCGTCGCGGATGGCCGCCGCCTCCCGGCCGCGCAGCGACCGCAGCAGCGCCAGCAGGCGCTCGTCGCCGTACTCCTCCTCGTCAGCGTTCCAAGCCTCGGGGATGCCGTCGGTGAACAGCGCCAGCACTTCACCCGGACCGAGCGTGAGCGTTCGCGTCGTCCACGTCCCTTCGCCGACCAGGGCCACGGGCATGCCGGTGGGCGCCAGCGACTCGACGGTCCCGTCCGCGCGCACGACGCAGGGCGGATTGTGGCCGGCGTTGACGTACTCGAGGCTGCCGGCGGCGGGATCCAACACCCCCACGAACAGCGTCGCGTGGCGCACCGGCTCGGTGACCGGGTAGAGGACGGCATCCAGGCGCGCGACCAGCGCGGCGATGTCCTCGCAGCGGCCGGCCAGACCGCGCAGCAGCGGCAGCAGCGAGGACACCAGCAGAGCCGCGCCCAGTCCCTTGCCGGCGACATCGCCGACCACGACCAGCAAACGGCCGTCCGGCAGCGTGAGCAGGTCGTACAGGTCCCCGCCCACCTCGGTGCAGGAGACCAGGTGCGGCACCAGTTCCCAGCCGGGGACCCGCGGGGCGCGCTCGGGCAGCAGCGTGCTCATGATGCGGCGGGCCGCGCCCAGCTCGCCCTCCAGCCGCATCTTCTCGGCTTCCATCTCGTGATAGCGCGCGTGGGTCAGCGCCACGGCCACGCAGTTGGCCAGCAGCGTGAAGGCCTTCAGCTCGTCGGTGGTGTAGCGGTCGTGCGAGTCGGCCGAGTCGGCGTAGAGCAGGCCGATCACGTTCTCGTTGTCGAACAGCGGCGCGGCTATCGCCGTGCGCACGCCCTGCGAGACGATGCTCATCTGCGATTGGAAAGCCAGGTCGTGCTGCGCGTCCTCGATCAGGAACGACACGCGCTCGCCCAGCACGCGGTTGATCACCGTGCGGCTGAGCATCAGGTTCGGGGCCTGGCCGCCGCCGCGCAAGCGCGAGGCGCGCACGTGAGGCTCGCCGCTGCCTTCCTCGAGCAGGGCGATCAGCGCGCGCTCGGGCATCACCGCGGCGTCGACCAGGTCGAGGATCGGCTCGAAGAGCTCCTCCGGCGAGCCGGGCGTCACCAGCAGGCTGCCCGCCTCGGCCAGGACCGAGAACAGCTCGGCGCGCTTGCCGGCCCGGCGCGAGAACTGGCCGCTGCGGCTCTCGCGGCCGGTCGCTTCCTGCCAGGTGATGGCGACGCCGCTGGACTGGCGGTCGCCGACGATGGTCATCAGCGCCTGCGAGTCGAGGTTGCCCCC